>CAXBRG010000047.1:0-8122 GCA_963977995.1 uncultured bacterium
CTTGCGAGCCACTCATGTTGAACACGGTGCAGGTGTACTTCGTCACCGTGGTGTCGACGGCGCCACCCGCCTTCAAACTGGCTCGGAAGGTAATCGTTGCTCCGTACGGTGCGCCAGAACCAGTGATTGTCGCTCCCACGTATCGCGGAGAGTTCGGAAGACCGGCGATGACGTTCGCAAAGTCTCCGGCCGGGCCATCCTTCGTGACAGTGCTCGGTGCCGCTTCTTTGTTGGTCGCGTAGACCGTGATGGCGTACGCAGCGCCCGGGACTGTTCCCTGCATGGTGCAGGTCAGCGCGCCGGTTGTCGTGCACGTGTGGCTGGTGGGATCGAGCATGACCTGGAGTGTCGTGGACCAGTTCGACCACGTGTCGGACTTCGTTGGGTCACCGCCCCACCGCTGGCCGAGACCGAAGACGACGCCACTCGGGAGGCGGGTAGCCGCCCAAATGCCGTTGTAGTAGCCGTTTAACCAACCCGGTCGGTACCACCAGTCGTATCCCTGGAGAGGAATATTGGTTCCCGCCACCGACGTGAGGCCGTCGGCGTTTTCGGTGTAGATAGTGGTGCCACCGCGAATCGGACTCGAAATCTGTCCGGCCTCGTTGACGTTAAACATGGAGACCTGCGAGTACTGCAGGCTGGCGTTACCGCCACAGACGTAGTAACAGCCATAGACCGTTGCCCCATCAATCTTCAAAATCGATGGTGTGCCGTAGTTGCCATCACTACCCACTTCCGCGCGATACCAGTTCTGCGTCATGTAACTCACCGAGCTGCCGCCGTAGTTCGTTCCCCACGGCGTACTGAAGTAGATCTTGCCGTTCGAAGGATTAACACTGAACGAAGTAACCGGATCGGGCGCGTTGACGGTCTGGAGGTTCTTGATCGTGTCCCAGTCGGTGCAGTTCGACATTGGAGCGCTGTAACAACCCAAGGTGAGGACGGGGCTGGAACCCTTTGATGCCGTGCCGGCCGTGGTGTTCAGAGTGAAGTTGTAGAACTCCGTCTTCGGTGTTGCCGATGTCGACGCGGTGGCGTAGGCGATCAATACTTTGTCGGCCGCTGTCATGCGAGCGTCCACGATTTGGTTTGAGAAGCTGCTCGCCGTGCTGTAGTAGGTGGACGTTCCCGTGTCTTCAACAATCTCCATCAACTTGGAGAAGTCAATCCCGCCCGGAACGGCAACGTTAGGCGCCGAAGTCGACGTCGGCCAGCCAACCGCGGCCTTTGTCAGTGTTGCGGGCGTCCACGTGGCGTCCTTGGACACGTTCGGCGCATACAGCACGAGCGTGCGACGCGCGGAGGTCGTGGAGTTCACCAGCGTTACGGAGATGACATAGCCCCAACGCTCCATGTGGACGAAGTTCACGGCCTCCAACTTGTAGCTCGTTGAGTCGTAGAACTTGCTGGCGCCGTTTGCGGTCTTGATTTCTTTCAAGATTTGGTACTGGTACAAAATCCCCTTCGGATTGAAGACGTTGTAACACGTTTCACCGCGATCCCAGCCCGTTTGCAGGGTATCGGGGTTCGTACCGCAACCAAAACCGAGGAAGCCAACGTAACTGTTGGTACCCGGCAAGGGGTCGAGGACGTAGCCACCGCTGCCCAGGGCGCCGAAACCGTAGTCACTGACCTGTTGGTAGTACCCGCCGGAGTTGCTCTGCGTCCACTTCCAGAGAGTTTTGACGGCGGTGAACTGAGGAACCATGGCGGCCGTGTACTTGGAGATGGTGACACCCGTCGGTCCGCCGACGCTGGTCGGGGCGTTCCACGCCAGCGTGGTCGAGGTGGAGGTCGGGTTCGACGCTGTGATGTTCAGTGGCTTCGACGGAGCCTGCGGCCAAATTGTCGAGCCAGTCACTGCGCCATTGTCAACCTTGATGTAGTTGCTCCATCCCGTTGAGTTGGCCGTCTGGGCTTGCACGAGGACGTAGTACTTCGTCCACGTCGCGAGACCGGTCAACGTACACGTGGTGGCTGGTGCAGTTGCCGTGCAGTACTTGTAGTTGTCGTTCACCTTGTTGGCGAGGCCGTTCCAGCCGAGCCAGCCGAACCACGCGGACGCGTCCTGGCGAACAGCGGTGACGAGATACTTGGTCGGCGTGGTAGCCACACGGGTTGATGCTCGACCAGGCAACGGTTTCGGGTACTGAGTCGCCAAACTCCCCGAACCGCCGTAGACGTCATAGGAAAGATCGGAGAAATACACGTCTTTCGTCGGTGGCGTCCACATCACCTTGAGGGTGCCCCGCTGCGCGTGGTCAGTCTTAGAGGCCGGTTCGGCCGTCACATCGGTGACCGTGCCGAGCTCCGCCGTCAGATTGCCGGCGGTGTTATCGGCGTAGTACCGCGGCGACTCGGCCGAGGCGAGGACGGGCGAGGACAGCGTGTTGAGGCTCGAGCTGTTGTAGTAGCTGAGAGTCTGCATAATCGCCGACATCGGGACCAGTTTTTGATCGACATCCCACTGGTAGGGAACGCGACTCGACAAAGAGGAGTACTCGTTCACCAAACTGGCGGGCGCATACACCGGGGTAACGATGGCGACATAGCTCTCGTCACGAGCAAAGTGACAGCCGTTGAGGGTCACCTTGTTCGTCGTTATTCCGTCGACATACCACGACGCGGCATAGGCGCTTGAAATGCCCTGGCCGTAGTTGGACGAACCGCCACTATCGAGGGTTGTACAGCCATCACTTTCAAACTGGGTAGCCCCTCCGTAGAGCTGTCCTTGCGACAGCTGCGATGTCGCTAAGACAGAGTCGAGATACAAGAAGTTCGTGGCGGAGTTTCCCACGGCCTTTTGCAGCGTTCCTCCGCGGAACAAGTAGTAAGGAACAACAACCACGGAGTAGCCCGTTGCCGTATACGTTCGGCTAACTCGTGCGGAGCTCTGAAGGCCCGAAACAAAGTTGAACGACTTCAACGTTGCTGGCGTCCAACTGACGTCGACTTTTGAACCGCTATAGATCCCGTACGAGGAGGAGTAGCAGTAGTAGTAGCAGCCGGCTTGGCCCTTGCCGTCGGTGATGCCCGCTCGAGTCATCGTCACGTTCGAGACGGCGCCGTCGCCCACCGTGAACGTACTGGGACTCGACTCGGATCCCGAGTTCAACTTGATGGTCGCCGAATAGGTCACACCATTCACGAGACCCGGGAAGTTGATGGAGAAGGTGTCCGAGGCAACAGTCCAGATGGCCCAAGTAACCGTGGTGCTATAGGTGGAGCCGTCCTTCACCCACGAAGCAGTCGAGGACTGAACATCCGAAAGGTTCGTGCCGTTGTTGTAAGAACTCAACGCCGGCGAGCTGTAGTTGCATTCCCCCACATTCGTGTGCGTTCCCGAACACGTGACTTTGATCGTCACGGTGTTGTAACCCGAACTCGTCACCAGGTTTGCCGCGGTGACATTCACTAAACCGGCGTTACCGAGTCCGACAGCCGTGATGCTGACGCTTGGCGTGGCGGCGTGTGGTATCGCGGCCTCCGCCACAATCGTCTGCGAAGTCATCATCCCGAGTGGGGTAATGACCAGGGCGGCAGTAGACAACATCTGACGAATACGGCGCATGAATAACCTCAAATAGACACCTCTTGCCCCACTCTGGGCAAGACTCGAGGTCTAAACCTACCACCTAGACGGCTGGTATGGGCGGCGGGGACGAAATCCTTAGTGGCGGTTCTCGGCCCGTACCACCTTGATGCGGTGGGCAAACCCGAGGATGACGACCACCGCAATAACGGCAATTATTGGGTACTGCGCCGCTTTAAAGACGCTGGCGACGTGCTCCCAGTTCGACCCAAGGGCGTACCCAATACCGGTAAGGACGCCCACCCAAATGGCGGCACCGAGGGTCGTCGAGACCGCGAAATGACCGCGACGCATCTTGGCGAGACCGGCGGGCACGGAGATGACCGTGCGAACGACGGGGATGACACGGCCCAGAAAAACCGAGAGGTCACCCCACTTGGCAAACCATCGCTCCGAGGCATCGAGATCCTTATGGGTCAGCAGAACCCACTTCCCGTACTTATCAACGATTGGTCGACCGGCATAACGCCCGACTTCATAGGCGATGACTGAGCCCACCAACGAGCCAAACGCCCCGAGCGCGATGACGACCACGATATTGAGGGGATTATCGCCCGCAATCGCCGTAGTGCACATGGCCCCGCCGAAGGCGAAGGTGACTTCAGAGGGGATCGGCACGCACATCGACTCAACGATGGCGAGGAGGAAGAGGGCGAGGTAGCCGTGCTGCTGAATGAAATTTTGCATATCTCTTAGTCTCGCAGGCTGGAGGCAAAGGAATAGGGCAAACTGTCGTCAGGGGGTGCAGATGACTATTCCATCGTGGGAGACGTTGACCGCGGACTGGGTCGCCGAAAAAATCGGCGCTCCGCTCGGACTGGCGCTCGAGATGTCACCCGTGGGTACGGGTCAAGTGGCCGAATGCCGGCGGCTCGTACTTCACGAGAACGGAAAGCCACTGGCGTCAGTGGTCGCCAAAGCTCCGTCGAGCGACCCCACCAGTGCCGCGACGGCCGCAGCACAGCGTCTCTATCTCCGGGAAACCTCGTTCTACCGCGAACTCGCTCCTCGGTTGGGTACGCCGACCCCACTTTGTTACTTTGCCGAGATCGACGACTCGAACCACTTCATGATCATCCTCGATGACATGTCGCCGACACTCTCCGTTGATCAGTTTTCGGGACTCACGTTGGAACAAACCCGTCACGGACTCGTGGCACTCGCCAACCTCCACTCCGGAACGACAAACGACGATGAACTCTTTGGTCGCGAGTGGCTCAACGGGACCAAGGCCGCGTTGGCGCCGCTCTACCAGTCAATCCTTCCAGGACTCTTCACGACATTTCTCGACCGATTTCGCCATGCTGACGCTGACATTCTCGAACTCGTCACCAACTTCGCGCACCGCCTCCCCCACTACAGCGCCCAGGCGTCTCCCTACGAGTGCGTCGTGCACGGTGACTTTCGGACCGACAATCTGCTCTTTGAGGGGCGCGGCGGGGAGGTTCCGCTCGCCGTCGTGGACTGGCAAACGGTTTCCGTTAGTTCGCCCTTCCTCGATGTGGCGTATTTTCTGGTCACCAGTCTCGAACCACAACTTCTTCTCGGTGCCGCCGATGAACTCCTCGATGTCTATCTCGAGGAGCGTTCACGTCTCGGGTCGCCGATTCCTCGCGACGCCGCACGTTCGGAACTGGCACGGTACGCCCTCCAGCCGGTCGCGATGTTGGTTCCCGCGGCAGTAATTGTGGAGCAGACCGACCGCGGTGATCGCATGTTTGTCGAGATGCTGCGTCGCGCCACCGTGATTTGCACAGCGTGGAAGTCCTTGGAGGAGCTCGATAACTATGTTGCTGCCTGACGACGACTACCCCATCCACCAAACTCCCCTGCCGCTCGCCCACACCATGGGTGGCCACCCCAACGCCTACGACCGTTTCTGGTTCAATGCCGTGAGCGACTCTCTTGTCGTTGCGGTCGCTCTCGGGCTCTACCCCAATCGTGGAGTCATTGACGGCGCTTTCTCCGTCGTCGAAAACGGTGTTCAACATTCGCTCTTTGCGAGCGATGCGCTCATCGGACGACCCACTGCAGTGGGACCCATCCGCATCGAGATTGTCGAACCCCTTCGCGTTAATCGCATTGTCATCGACGCCGCCGAGCACGGCGTGGTCGGTGAACTCACGTACGAGGCGGCGACCGCAACAATCGAAGAGCCCCGTCAGACCATGTTTGACGGGGAACGCATCTTCATGGATGTGACGCGAGCGACCCAACTCGGAACCTGGACGGGGTGGGTTGAAACTCCCACCGGTCGCCACGACATCGACGGTCTACCGGGCACCAAGGACCGTTCGTGGGGTATTCGACCCGTGGGCGAACCTCTGCCGGGGGCTCCGAGCCAGCGAGCACCCCAGATCGCCTTTACGTGGGCGCCGCTTCTGACCGAACGAGGTGGCGTGCACGTCATGCACTTTGATGACGTAAATGGTCGTCACCTCCATCACTCGGCGGGTGTCATGCCGCGGAACGCCGAAGCTCGGCACGTCACGGGCGATCTGGAGATTGAGTGGCAACCGGGAACTCGGTGGCTCGCTCGGGCATCCGCGTTCGTAGAGAACGAGCGTTACGAACTCGAACCCGTTGCCCGTTTTCATATGCGTGGCGCCGGCTACTCCCACCCAACGTTCGCTCACGGCCGATGGCACGGCGGCGCACAGGTCGCGAGTGAGACCCTGATTCTCGCCGATCTTGACCCATTGGACTATCACAACGTCCACGTCCAACACATCGTGCGAGTGTCGGGTGCCGATACGGGGTGGGGCGTCGTCGAACAGCTCATTATTGGACCGTACGCACCGGCCGGCACCGTCGGTCTTCTCGACGGATCTCCCGGGGCGTGAGTTAACGCTCGCCCGCGAGTTTGGTCACCCGCGAGCGAGCAATGCTGCGGGCACTCCACCGAGGAACTTTCGCGCCGTCCTTAATGAACACACGAGGGCTGTCGTAGAGGTGATGGTTCACCTGCCCAACGTCCCACGACAGTCGGGCGGCGATTTCTCTCGCCGTGAGTTCGGGTGACGCGACGAGTTCATCAAAGAGTCGGAGGACGGGAATTCTCGAGACCATGAATTCAGAGTACCGACACGCCTACGACTGGTGACGACTGCACCAGTAGGTCGTTCTCCCGCCCACCGTCGCGTGCAACATTGCCGCCCCATCGCGGGGACACACCCCGCCGGGGGTGCGGCCCTCCATGTGATCGCCCGTGTGCGAACCGCCGCGTCGTGTGAGCTGGCGCATCGTGGCGCGCCACGCCGTAAAGAGTTGATCCCGCTCGACGGGGTCCAACGTACCGATCCCTCGTCGCGGATCGAGTCCCGCTCGGAACAACATCTCGTCACCCAACAAGTCGCCCACTCCTGCGAACTTCGCCTGGTCGAGCAGAAAAGCTTTTGCCGCAGGACCGTCACCGCGTACCTCGTTCAGCACGGTGTCAAACTGGCGACGCGTCAGTGTGAGCGCGTCGGGTCCTAAATCGTCAATCTGTGGCTCAACTTCGACTCGCCCTAGTCGCCGCGGATCATGGAGGAGGAGGGATCGGCCATCGTCGAACTCCACCCCCGCCCGGATCCACTCCCGTCGAAAGGTATGGGGACCGTAGAAGAGCCCATCGATACCGGCCGTGGAATCGATGAGCAAAACACCCGTCATGCCGAAGCGCATTCCGAGGAGTGGCCCATCGGTCTCAATCAACAAGAGCTTCCCGCGACGGCTGGTGCCCGTGAAGGTCAGACCCTTCACCGCCCGCGCCCAGACCCCCGGTGACGACAGCTTCTTGGCCGCCAATGCATCCGACCATCCTCGTTGCACTCGGGCACCCACGACCCGGTCAGCGAGCTGTCGATACGACTCGACTTCGAGTATTTCCGGCACGTTCTGAGGGTACCTGACCACCCTCTGGCGTAGTTCAGTTGAAATGTGACCGTGGAGCACACGCTACCCGCAGGGTGCTCATCCGTATCACACCTATCGCCGAGGCGAACACAGCAGTTCACGAGCCGCTGTTGGTTGAGCGGGGAATGACAGCGTCGTCCACTCAACCGCGTGTCGCGCATTACTCATCATCTGACGCACCGAGAGCGGAGCGTGAATCGACGCCAGGTACCACCGGAGAGATCCGCATGACATGGCGTCACTCGCGGCTCGCACGTCGTCGCGCGTCATCACGGGGTACTGGAAAAAACCGGCGTAGTAGTTCATCAGTCCCACGGTGCGTTCCGATCCGTACCGTGCGACGTACCACGAGAGAGCGGCCTCCTTTTCGTGACCAGCGCGAAGGGTGCGATGCGCAAGTGCAAAGTGACTACTCACGGGGTTGGCGAGCGAGAGGACGTCAAAAACAGTCACAGTGCGGCCCGCTGCGAGTCCCACCTGACCAAGGGTGCGCGACGCCGCGACCACTGGCGTGGCGACAGCGGCGGACGTTGGAACAACGAGGAGGGGAAAGTTCACGGGGCCAGTCAGTGCCGTGGGTGATGATCCCACGACAAAATCGGCGGCCGGTCCGCGATGCGACTCGGCCAG
>CAXBRG010000048.1:0-8039 GCA_963977995.1 uncultured bacterium
ATCGACTTTGATGTGCACGGGATGCCGGCCCCCCGCCCGAGCCGCACTGGCGACGACGGCGCGTGCCCCGTCCAGTGATCCGACCGTCACCGTCAGTCGAGCATCGAACGCGTCATCGAGTGCATCGGCCGGCGTTTCGGCGAGCAAGAGAATCGGTTCACTAATTCCCCCCGCTCGAAGTTCGACGCCCTCGTCCACAATCGCCACCGCGAGCCCGGCGGCGCCGGCGTCCAAGAACGCTCTCGCCGCGACTACCGCGCCGTGACCGTACCCATTCGCCTTCACCACGGCACACACCGCAGCGGGGGCCACGAACTCGCGCAACGTCGTCAGGTTGTGGCGCAGCGCTGACGTATCTATCTCCGCCCACGCCGGGCGACGCACTCCCTCAACTGGCACTCTGCCACTCTCCCAGAACTCGCCACGCCGCGGTGACTCTTTCGCCCGCCGTGTTCGCCATGCGTCGTTGAATCGTGATCATCCCAGGGCGACGACGACCGCCCCAGCGGTCCGATCGGTGTGGCTGAGCGAAACCTGCCACGCGGTCACGCCTCGCTCGGTAGCCATTCGTGCCGCGGAACCGTGCAGCACCAGCCGGGGCTCGCCCGAGGCAGTACGCACCGTTTCGATATCGGCCAGTCGAACGGATCCGAGGCCTAGTCCCAAACTCTTGAGCACGGCCTCCTTCACCGCGAATCGCGCCGCCAAGCGTTCGGGTGACGGGTGATTTGTTTCGTCACCGCGAAAGACGCGACCGAGTAACCCCGGCCGACGCTGCATCACACGGGCGAAGCGATCAACGTCGACGAGATCAAAACCCACGCCCACCACCGTGCTCATTCGACGGTCACCGTCTTCGCGAGGTTTCTCGGTCGATCAACATTGAGTCCACGACCGCGGGCGAGGTGATAGGCGAGCTGTTGCAATACCACGATGTCCACGAGCGGAGCCATCAGGGGATCGGTGCGGGGCACGCGCGCGACGTAATCGGCCACCGCCGCAACGGCACTGTCATCGTCCGAACACACGGCAACCACTGTCGCTCCCCGACTCTTGACCTCCGCAATATTGGCGAGGAGCTTTTCGCGGAGTTCATCATCCGTTGCAATCGCCACCACAATCACACCTGGTTCAATCAAGGCGAGGGGGCCGTGCTTTAGTTCACCGGCGGGATACCCCTCCGCGTGAAGATAGGAGATCTCCTTGAGCTTGAGGGCGCCTTCGAGCGCCACAGGAAATCCCACGTGTCGTCCGAGAAAGAAGAAGTCCCGGGCCTCACGCAGCGCCGAGGCAATCGCGCCCACTTCGAGATCGCGACCCAGGGTTAGGGCCACGAGATCGGCAACACCGTGTAGTTCTGTAAGTCGCGCCGCAATATCCGTAGGGCTCATGACTCCGCGGAGTTGTGCGAGACGCAGTGCGAATACTTCGAGGGCGGCGATTTGGGCGAGTACTGCTTTCGTCGAGGCGACACAGACCTCCAGCCCGGCTCGCGTGTAGAGCACCGCATCGGCCTCGCGCGCCATGGAAGAGTCGACCACGTTCGATACGGCGACGACCATTGCGCCGCGACTCTTCGCTTCTCGCAGGGCCTGAATGGTATCGATGGTTTCACCCGACTGCGATACACCAATTACCAGGGTCGTGGCATCGACTACGGGGTCGCGGTACCGGAACTCGCTGGCAATATCGACCTCAACGGCCACGCGCGCCCACCGCTCGATGGCGTACTTCGCCACCATCGCGGCGTGAAAACTCGATCCGCACGCGACCAAGACGACCTTGGCCGCCTGAGCGAGTTGGTCGTTGGTCAACGAGAGTTCGTCGAGCGTAATCTCTCCGGACGAGTTCACCCGATCCAACAAGGTCGCTCGCAGAGCATCGGGTTGCTCGTTCATCTCCTTGGTCATGAAGTCGTCGAATCCGCCTTTTTGAGCGGTTTCCAAGTCCCAGTCGACGTCGAGTTCGCGCAGCGTGACCGGTCGCCCCTCTAGATCGGTCACGGTAAATCCCGCGGGCGTGAGACGAACTATCTGATCGTCGTCGACCACAAAGAAGCGATCGGCTCGATCCAAGATGGCTGGTACGTCGCTGGCGAGGTACGTCGCTCCATCGCTGGTTCCGACAATGAGTGGAGAGATGCGACGCGCGGCGATAATCACATCGGGTTCGTGAGCATCCATCACGGCGAGGGCGAACGCGCCTCTCACTTCGTGCAGAGTGGCTCGCACCGACTCCAAGAGATCACGCCCGTCGCGACGGAGCTCTTCAATACGGTGGGCGAGAACTTCCGTGTCCGTGGCCGACGTGAAGACGTGACCTCGAGAACGCAGGTCGAGGCCGAGCTCCGCGTGGTTCTCAATGATCCCGTTGTGAATCAGTGCGATATCGCCCGCGCAGTCAACGTGAGGGTGGGCGTTATGTTCACCCGGCGCACCGTGCGTGGCCCAGCGGGTGTGGCCAATCCCTGATCCAATCCCCGCGGGAGCCTGCGAACATGACGCGACGAGGTGGGCCACCGACTCGGTACCGTCTGCCGAGCGGGCCCGCCAGGTTGTCCCAGGAGCGACGAGGGCGACACCCGCCGAGTCGTACCCTCGATACTCCAGCCGCTCGAGTCCCTCGAGGAGAATCGGCAACGCGTCACTGGCGCCAACAACGCCGATAATGCCGCACATAACACTCAGTCTACCGAGACTGTTTTCAGTGTTCGGGGGTGCTCATTCCGTATCGGTGGCGTACCGTCTCGGCGATGGCGTCAACGACAGTGGCCTCGTTCGCCTCAACCATTACACGCACGAGGGGCTCGGTCCCCGACGGGCGAATCACGAGACGAATCTCACTGTCGTCGATGTGTTGCGCCGAAAGAACTGCCGCAATATCACTCCGCGTGAGATCGTCGCGATAGTCATCGCGAGGAATATTGATAAGGACTTGAGGAGCGCGGGTCCACGCCGCGGCGGCCAAGGCACCCAATGGGAACATACTGCGGACTACGAGTTCACAGAGATGGCGCGCTGACAACATGCCATCACCGGTTTGTAACTCGCGGCGGAAAATGAGGTGGCCGGACTGCTCGCCACCGAACGACAGGTCGTGCTCTTCGAGAGCGACGACCACATTGCGATCACCCACATCCGTTTCGACGATGTCAATACCCGCGGCCGCTAGCGCCCGACGTAGTCCGAGATTGCTCATCGACGTCACCACGAGCGTGCCTCCGAGGAGTCCCTGTTGATGGAGATCGAGCGCGAACAGCACCATGAGGTCGTCGCCGTCACGACGATGGCCTCCCTCGTCAACCGCGACGAGACGATCGGCGTCGCCGTCAAACGCGAGACCCAGATCCGCGCCTCTGGTGCGAACGGCCAGAGCAAGATCTGACGGGTCCGTGGAACCACAGCCATCATTAATGTTGCGACCATTCGGCTGCGCGTGGAGAACATCCACTTTCGCCCCCAGCGACCGAAAGAAAGTTGGTGCCAGGGCGGAGGAAGCCCCATTGGCGCAGTCGAGCACCACGTAGAGCCCCTCGAGGGCGTTGTTCGCGAGCCGCCCGCGCAAGCGGTTCAGATACTGATCAGTCGCCGAACTATCAATGGGAACTTCGTCCACGGAACCGGTGAGGTGCGGCGCTTCGCGCAGAGCCGTCGCCACCGCCTGCTCCGTGTCGTGATCAAGCTTGGTACCCCCGAGGCCAAACACTTTTAAGCCGTTGTCGGTAAAGGGGTTATGCGAAGCCGAAACGACGACGCCCACGCCGCGTCGCTCTTCGGCGATGACGGCGACTCCGGGCGTCGTGAAAACTCCGAGATTCACCGCTTCGACCCCGCCATCGCGAACTCCCGCAAGTACGGCGTGAGCTAACGCAGGAGATGACTCCCGCGTGTCGTAACCAACGAATGTGGTGGCGGAAAATACCGACGCCACCGCTCGCCCCAGGCGATAGGCCACGTCGGTCGTGATCTCGGTACCCGCCTCTCCGCGGATGCCATCCGTGCCGAACTGCACGGACACGCGACTAACGCTTCGAGTACTGCGGCGCCTTGCGGGCCTTCTTCAGACCGTACTTCTTGCTCTCCTTCTTCCGTGCGTCACGGGTCAGGAGACCAGCCTTCTTAAGGGTGCTGCGCAGTGTGTCGTCGACTTCAACTAACGCGCGAGCGATACCGAGTCGCAGAGCTCCCGCTTGGCCGGCCATGCCACCACCGGTAATTGTGGCGTCGACGTCGTAGGTCACTTCCGTGGAGGTGTCACGCAGGGGCTGGGTCAGCATCTGACGGTGCGTCGCTGACGTGAAGTACGCGTCGAGGGCGCGGCCGTTCACGGTAATGGTTCCCGTTCCGGGGCGGAGGCGAACGCGGGCGACCGCCTCCTTGCGACGTCCAGTGGTTTGCGTGTTAGTAGTCACGAGTTACAACTCTCCTTAACCGCGGCGAATCGCCGAGGTGTCGTAGGACACGGGCTTTTGGGCCGCGTGCGGGTGATTCGATCCGGCGTAGACAAACAGCTTGGTCATCTGCGCACGACCCAGACGAGTGTGCGGCACCATGCCCTTCACAGAGTTAAAAACCAGCTTGACGGGGTCGTTGGCGAGCAGGTCGCTCCAGCGAGTGGCCCGGATACCACCTGGGTAGCCCGAGTGGCGATACGAGAACTTCTTGTCCGCCTTGTCCGAACTCAGCACAATCTTGTCGGCATTCACGATGATGACGTAATCCCCCGTGTCAATGTGTGGGGCAAAGTATGGACGGTGCTTGCCGCGGAGAAGGCGAGCAACTTCCGTCGACAGACGTCCAAGAACGAGTCCCTCAGCATCAATCACGTGCCACGCGCGAGTAATTTCGGCTGGCTTTGGGGAGTAGGTACGCACTGTAAATCCTCTGGTTCGTAGCGAAGTCGGTGTCCCGCAGCTCCCGGAGTCGCCGCTGGACGGACTCATAAGGTTACAAGCCCCGACGGACCGCCCGCAAATTCGGGATATCCCACCCCAATGAGCGCCAAACCACTCGCGGGAGCGGGGGCCGGCAGCCCAGATCGGTCGGGCGAAACCAGACGGTGGGCGATATCGACCGGCTGCAGCTGCCCCTGCCCCACGGCCACGAGGGCGGAGGTCAGGCTCCGCACCATGTTGTGGCAGAACGACGTCGCCCGGATATCAAAGCGGACAAACTCACCACCGGCCGGCGTCAGGGCGGCGACATCGGGTATCAACGACCATCGTGCTGTCAGTACCTCTCGTCGAATGGGATCGTCCGGACTCGCCCCCTCGGCCCGCTTGCAGAACGCCCGGAAATCGTGTTCGCCAATCAGTTCTGCAGCCGCGGCGTTCATCCGTTCAACGTCCAATGGACCCCGGACGCTCCACGCCAATGAGTTGGTGACGGTCAGACCTGGGCCGCCATCGGGAACCACCAGATACCGATACGCCCTCCACAGGGCCGAAAACCGGGCGTGAAACTCGGTCGAGACTGGCAGGGCGCGAAGAATACGAACCCGCCCCGCTAATTGGGCATTCAGACTGCGAACGAGACGATCGGATTCCTCTCCCCGCTGGTCGCGATAGAGGGGTTCGGGTAAGTCGACGTGGACTGTTTGGGCCCACGCATGTACTCCCGTGTCGGTGCGACCAGCGCCGACGATGAAGGGGAAGTCGTCGAGCTGAAACTGGGAACGCAGCGTGGCACGAAGAAGCCCGACCACCGTGGGGTGGTCGGGCTGATCCGCGAATCCATGGAGACCATCGCCGTCGTAGGCGAGATCAAGTCGCCACCGCTGGGTGGCCATGAATCGATTAGACGAACTCGATACGCGCCATGGGAGCGTTGTCACCCGGGCGCGGACCTAACTTCAAAATGCGGGTGTAACCACCTGGTCGAGCGGCGTACCGTGGGGCAATCTCCGTAAAGAGTTTGTGCGTCATGTCCTTGTCACGAATGAACGCCACAACGCGACGCTGGGCGTGAACAGATCCCTCGGGAGCGTTCTTCGCCGTCGTTACGACCTTCTCGACCACGGGGCGCAGGGCCTTCGCCTTCGCCTCGGTCGTCACAATGGCTTCTGCGGCAATCATCTGCGCGACCAAGTTGCCGAAGATGGCTTTTTGATGTGCAGCGTCACCGCCGAACCGTTGTCCACGCTTTGGGGTACCACGCATGATTAAATCTCCGACTTCAGCGTCAAGTTACGCTCAGCCAACTTTTCACGCACATCGCGCAGTGACGTTTCACCGAAGTTGGTGATCGCCATAAGGTCACGCTCCGTCGCATTCGTCAATTGGGCGACAGTGTTAATACCCGCGCGCTTCAGACAGTTGCGAGCGCGCTCGCCCAGGTTGAGCGACTCAATGTGGATGTCGAGCTCGCTAGCGATGGCAGCTTGCGTCGAAACGTCACCAAGTGACAACGCCGGTGCGGCCTCGTCAAAGGTAGCGATGAGATCGGCAAGCGACGTCAGCGTCTTACCGGCCGAGCTCAGCGCTTCGGACGGAGAAATCGACCCATCGGTTTCGATATCGATCACAATTTGGTCGAAGTCACGAGCGAGGTCAACACGCACCTGACCCACCTCGAACGCCACGCGGCGCACCGGCGAGAAAATGGCGTCGAGCGGAATTTCGTCAATTCCGATTCCCGACTTGTTGCCTTCAGCCCCGACGTAGCCCTTGCCGCGCTCAATGCGCAGCTCGAACGCCAAGTTCGACTTGGCTGACGTCAACTCCGCGATGTGGAGTTCGGGGTTCAACACGGTGACGTCGGCCGTCAGGGAAATGTCGGCAGCCGTGAGGGCGCCCTCACCCTTCTTCTCCGCTCGAACAACAACGGGCTCATCGCTGTCACACGTAACAACGAGGTCCTTCAAGTTCAAGCAGATGTCCAGCACGTCTTCCTTGACACCCTCCACGGTTCCAAACTCGTGGAGTGCCACACCATTGGCGAACTTGACTCGGGTCGCCGCGGCTCCCGGAACCGAACTCAACAGAGTCCGGCGCAGGGAGTTACCCAGCGTGTGACCAAATCCCGGGTCAAGGGGTCCAATCTTGAACGACTGACGATTGCCATCGGCATCGCCGACGGGCTCAATTGTGGGTCGCTGAATAATCAGCATGTCTGCTCCTCGGTTCCTACTATCCGTTACTTCGAGTACAACTCAACAATGAGCTGTTCGTGAATCTGCTCATCGATCTGCTCACGCTGCGGCACGGCTCGCACCGTGACGGCGAAACCGTTGTCACCGGTCTCGAGCCAGCCCGGGACGGTGCGCTCCAGAGTGTCGCGATTGCGAACCACATTGAAGTTGTCACGGGTCTGATTCTTCAACACCACCACCATGCCGGGACGCACGCGGTAACTCGGGATCGTCACGCGCTTGCCGTCAACGGTGATGTGACCGTGACGAACAAACTGACGAGCCTGGGCGCGGCTCGCACCCCAACCGGCGCGATACACCACGTTGTCCAGTCGCAGTTCCAAGAACTGCAGCAAGTTGGTACCCGTCATTCCGGGGCGACGACTTGCCTCTTCGTAGAGGTTGCGGAACTGCTGTTCGAGGACACCGTAGATACGGCGCGCCTTTTGCTTCTCGCGTAACTGGGTGAGGTACTCAGAGCCCTGGCGTTGACGCGACGAGCCGTGCTGGCCCGGGGCGAATGCACGCAGCGTGCGATCAGAGTTTTCGGCCATCGGGCACTTCAGTGACAAGCAACGCTCGCCCTTCAAGAAGAGCTTCGTGCGCTCACGACGGCACAGACGACAAACGGGACCGGTGTAACGAGCCATAAATCTTCTCCTTAACCCCGACGACGCTTCTTGGGACGGCAGCCGTTGTGCGGCAGCGGGGTGACGTCCTTAATCGCCTGCACTTCAATGCCGGCGGCCTGAATCGAACGAATCGCCGTTTCGCGACCCGATCCCGGACCGCGCACCAACACGTCGACCTTCTTCACGCCGTGCTCCATAGCGGCGCGAGCGCACTTTTCGGCGGCGAGTTGAGCTGCGAAGGGCGTCGACTTACGCGAACCCTTGAAACCCACTTGTCCC
>CAXBRG010000049.1:0-7983 GCA_963977995.1 uncultured bacterium
CCGAACCGTCGCATTGGACCCCCATTTCGCCGCACTTTTGCCCGAGGTACTAATTGGCGTAGGTCCGGAGCGCTTTTCAATCATCGCCGATCGAGTTCTATACCCAAAGGCGCCACCGACGGTCTCAGTTGAGCATATCCACCGACCTTTGGTCAGCGTGGCAGAGCAGAGCCAATTTGTGATCAATGCTCTACGCCTGGCCAAATCTCTTAGTTTCCGCGCCCTGGTTCATGATGCAGATGAAATGATGGTTATCGTGGCAAGGTTCTTAGCGCTCTTAGACCTATACCGTACGGGAGCACTCCGTTTTGAGCAGTTAGAAGCCTTCACCGACCTTCAGATTAGCTGGGTAGGTAGCGAAGAAGGCGCTATCGCAGTCTCCGATGAGTTCGATCAACTAGTGGTAATGGAAGAATCTGGGGAATTGGGGAGCCGTGATGAGTGAGTTACACCGTTCTATAGAAGCGATCCTGATGGTCGTTGATGAGCCGGTTTCGGAAACCACGCTAGCGACGGTATTAGAGCGCCCGGAGGTAGAGATCGCGCAGGCTTTGAACGAGCTAATTGAGAGCTACGCCGAACGCGGGTTCGAATTGAAGAAAATCAACGGCGGTTGGCGCTTCTATAGCCATCCAGATCAAGCTTCGGTCGTCGAAAAATTCGTATTGGATGGCCAGCAATCTCGGCTCACTCAAGCCGCCCTTGAGACTTTAGCTGTGATTGCCTATCGCCAACCCATATCCCGGGCGAGGGTTTCTGCGATCCGTGGGGTTAATGTGGAAGCGGTAATGAAGACCCTGGTCAACCGTGGGTTGGTCGAAGAGTCAGGGGTCGAGCACGAAAGTGGCGCGATTTTGTACCAGACCACCAGTTACTTCCTAGAGCGTTTAGGCCTTAACTCCATTGAGGATCTACCTGCTCTCGCGCCATACCTACCTGATTTGGCGGCTTTAGATGAAGTTCTGGACTCCTTAACAGATTAGTTCGGAGTAGACTTCGCCCATCACGAAAGATGGGAATCTTGCATGATCAGATTAAATAAGTTCATCGCTGATGCGGGTGTTACTAGCCGGCGCGGGGCAGATAGCCTCATTTCATCGGGGCGAGTCAAAGTAGATGGCAAAAGAATCACCGAACTAGGCTTCAAAATTGCCGAAAATGCTAAAGTAGAAGTTGATGGTGAGACAATCAGCGCAACAAAGTCTAAAACTTATATAGCGTTATATAAACCACGTGGCGTTTTGTCTACTATGTATGACCCAGAGGGTAGACCCTCGCTTGCCGAGTTAGTTGATTTCCGAAAAGAGAGACTCTTTCATGTCGGTCGGCTAGATAAAGAATCTGAAGGCTTGATTCTCTTAACCAATGACGGAGATATTACCTTTCGTGCGACCCACCCAAGCTACGGGTTAGAGAAAACTTACCTAGTTCAATTCGATGGTGAATTGCCAAGGGATGCCAAGTCGATCCTTACCAAGGGCGTCGAATTAGAAGATGGAATTGGTCGAGTTAACTCATATCGAGAGCTGCCAAACCGTTGGCTTGAATTAAAGATTCACGAAGGCCGCTATCACATTATTCGTCGACTTATGGAGGCCATAGGAGTTAAAGTCATTCGCTTAGTTCGAAGTCAGTTCGGCCCGATTCTTTTAGGTGAATTGAAAGAGGGTCGTTGGCGGGATCTAAATAGCGTCGAAGTGACAAATTTATATCAGGTTTTAAAGTTAAAAGGTTAAATACTTTAATCGGTATTTTAGAAATATTTATATAATTATAATTGCAATTGTTCTATTCTTATTTTTTGCAGGATTTATATTAAAACACGCAACTAAAACAAGTTCATCATCGTCAATGGCATCGAAATAGTCCACCAGTTCACTCGCTCCCTCACTGGCACGCCACGCCGCCACGGCACTGTGAAAGAGATCACGTGAAGTGAAGTTAACGAGAAACAGTCGCAGCGACTGTGTGAGCAGCGCGCCTCGCATTCGACCGTACGGCGTGTACGCGGCGGTATCTAACTGTCGGAAGGAACTCGCCCGAATGACAACGGAGTCTGAGGGTGCTTGCCCACCAAGAACGCTGTAAATGCCGTCGAGGAGCTGTGCTCGAACGCCGGTGACGTCGGGACGGGGCGTGGTGCTCCGCAATCGACCGTCACGGAGAAGATCCATCATCGTTACGGGGGCGGTTTCCATACGACAACAGTGACAAAGCAGTGTGACACGCCTAGGGTGGGTACGTGCAGGCGTTTTGGGCAGTTTTCTCTGTTTTCGTAGTAGTTCTTGTGGTGTGGTCGGTAGCGACGGTGCGCTGGGCAATCCGTCACGACCGCCGTCGTGGGGTGTCACAGGATGGTGGTTCACTAGAAGAATGACAGATCGCGATGTGGACTTCCACCCGGTGGTCGCAGCGTGGTTTGCGAAGCGGTTTCCTGACGGCCCCACCGCGCCACAGCGAGAAGCCTGGCCCTTAATTTCATCGAAAGACGATGTTCTCGTGGCCGCCCCGACTGGATCAGGTAAGACGCTGACCGCGTTCATGGTCGGCATCAATGACTTCTACCAGTCTCCACCCGAGGCACAGCCGAGTGGACCCAGCATTGTGTACCTTTCGCCCCTCAAAGCTCTGGCAACGGATATTCGTCATAACTTGCAGCAGCCCCTCGAAGAGTTGGCATCTCTCGCGAAGGAGATGGGCTACGAACCACCACCGATTCGCGTAGAGGTGCGCACGGGTGATACGTCGTCAAGCGAACGACAACAGCACGTTCGTCGGCCACCACATATCTACGTCACGACCCCCGAGTCGTTCTACTTGCTTCTCACGTCACCGAACGGTCGCAACATTTTGCGGCACGTCCGAACCGTGATTGTTGATGAGATTCACTACATGGCTCCCGACAAGCGCGGCACACACCTCTCCTTGTCACTTGAACGGCTGGATCGCCTGACGGTTGAAACCAGCGGTCGACGAGCTCAGCGCATCGGCCTGTCGGCCACGCAACGTCCGCTACAGCTGGTGGCTGATTTCCTGAGTGGAGTGGGCCCGGACCGATCAACGCGGATTGTTGACTGTGTTGCGTCTCGTGCTGTCGATTTTGCCATCGCGCTGCCGACAACGGAGTTGGAATCGGTCATGCCGACCGAGCAGTTTCATGACGTGCTGAGCCAGATCGCCGGCCTCGTGGCAACTCATACCACCACCTTGATTTTTGTGCAGAGTCGTCGACTGGCGGAACGACTGGCGCACGAGCTGGCTGACGTGCTGACCGAGCTGGCTCTCGTTGACGACGTTGACCACAGTGTGGCCGCTCACCATGGCTCGATGAGCCATGAACGCCGACACCTCATTGAGACGAAGCTCCGGAACGGGCAGTTGCGGGCGCTCGTCGCGACCGCCTCATTGGAACTTGGTATTGACATTGGCCCCGTTGACTTAGTGGTGCAAGTGGGCTCCCCACGGGCCATCTCAACCTTCCTGCAGCGCGCCGGCCGAGCGAATCACCGTGTGGGTGGTGTGCCGACGGCGCGTCTCTTCCCACTGAGCCGTCATGAACTCGTGGAGGCGGTGGCATTACTTGATGCGGTGCAACGTGGTGAGCTAGATGTTCTCCACATCCCTCACGAGCCGATCGATGTGCTCATGCAGCAGTTGGTGGCTGAGGTGTCAACGCGGGCCGACGATAGCCCTGACGAGCTATTTGCAATGGTTCGCGGTGCATATCCCTATCGCGATCTCCCCCGGCCCATGTTTGACGAAGCCCTTGAATTCATCAGCCGCGGCGTCTTCACGGGTCGTGGCCAACGCGGACAACAACTTTCACTCGACCCCATCAACCACGTCATTCGTCCACGTCGTTCGGCGAAGCACGCCGCAATTTTGAACGGTGGAACGATCCCCGACTTGGGTGACTACAACGTCATTGTTGACCCCGACAACACGGTGGTGGGCCAACTGTCCGAAGACTTTGCAATTGAGTCATCGGTAGGTGATGTTTTCCTGTTGGGGACGCACGCGTGGCGCGTTGTACGCGTCGAGCAGTCATCGGTCCGAGTGGTGGACGCGGAGGGTGCCGAACCGTCGGTACCGTTCTGGTTCGGCGAGTCACCCGCTCGCACGTGGGAGTTGTCCTACGCAGTGAGCCGCCTGTACGACGATCTCGTTGATTCACTCACCATTCGAAATGTCGTCGCCGCCAAGGAACGGTTGGTGTCAATTCCTGGTGTCTCTGGCGAAGCGGCACAACAGGTCGTGACGTTCTTGTCCCTATCACTTGACTCTCTCGGGGTATTGCCGTCACAGCGACGGATTGTGATTGAACGGTTCTTTGATGAGACGGGTTCGACCCAACTGGTCTTTCACACGCCATTCGGCGCTCGCGTCAATCGTGCACTCGGTTTGGCGCTACGAAAGAGATTCTGCGTCACCTTCGATTTCGAACTTCAAGCGGCGGCCGATGACGATGCGATTACCATCGCCCTCGGTCCGCATCACTCGATGGAACTGTCCACCATCATGCCGATGGTACGAGCCGGTACGGTCCGCAGCGTGCTCGAACAGGCCGTCCTCCCCCTCCCCATGCTCAAAACACGTTGGCGGTGGAATGCCGTTCGGTCGCTTGTTATAAGCCGCACCGTGAGCGGTGCCCGTCGACCGATTCAGTGGATTCGAATGGAGGCCGACGATCTGATGGCGGCAGTCTGGCCCAGTCTGGCTGCGTGTCAAGAGAACGCGCCGGCCGGTCCCATTCCGATCCCTGACCATGTCTTGGTCCAGCAGACGCTCAAGGATGTCTTTTTTGAACCACTTGATGTGGCCAACCTGGAGGAACTGTTGGCCCGAGTGGACAGTGGTGAGATTGAGATTGTGGGTGTGGACACCGCCACACCTTCGCCATTGGCTCAGGGAATCTTGACGGGTCGTCCCTACACCTTTCTTGATGACGCACCGCTGGAGGAACGTCGTAGTCGAGCCGTCTCACTTGACCGTTCGACCCCTGCTCTGGGTGCCGATGGATTGCCCGAGCACACACAGCGTCGTGCCCTTGATCCGGAGCTCATCGCGGAAGTTGTGACGTCCGTCGCTCCACGAATTCGCGATCGGCACGAACTCGCAGACTTTCTCCACTCGTACTTCGCGATTCGCCCAGTCGCGGAGTGGCAGCACTTCTTTGATGAATTGGTTGCCGAGAGCCGCGCACTTGTGGTCGACGAGACATGGGTGAGTGCGACGCGGCCTTTCGTTCTCGAAGAGCTGCAGCTAGACGACGAGGCAGCGGCCATATTGATCACGGCGCATCTTGATGCCGCCGGGCCGGTGACCGTTGGCACCTTGGTTGGCGATGGCATCATCGGCGCGGGCCCACTCCGAGGGGCGCCCCTCTCGGAACCGCGAGCCGCAACTGCGCTGGCTCGCCTCGAGGCTCTTGGCTTTGCGGTCGCTTTACCCGATGGGCAGTGGTGTACTCGCGATCTCTACCAGCGCCTTCAGCGCCGCGCCGCCGCGCGGGAGCGTCGCCGTCAGCCCACCGTGTCACTGGAGCAGTATTTGAATTTTCTTCTCCACTTTCAGCACGTCGCTCCGGGTAGCCAACTCACCGGTCGAGATGGTTTGTTGGAAGTCGTTACCCAGTTGCAGGGTGTTGAAATAGCGGCGGGTGAGTGGGAGAGCAAGATTTTCCCGAGTCGGATTAGTGACTATCAACCCGCGTGGCTCGACGAGCTCTGTCTTTCTGGTGATGTGACGTGGGCACGATTAACCCCCAAGGTCACCGCCGAGGAGAACCGCCGAGGTTCTTCCTCACCGTCCGGGGCCACTCCGATCACGTTCGCTGACCGGGAAGACTTCTGGACGCTCCTACGCATCGCCCGCCATCGCCGAGAAACGTCGCTCCCGACAGTGGGTTCCTCCGCGGATTTACTGGAAGTGTTCTCGACGCGGGGTGCGCAGTTTCGCGCCGATCTCACTCGGTGGGTGGCGCGTCTCCCCGACGACATCAACGACGGACTGTGGGATCTCGTCGCTCGTGGGCTCGTTCATGCGGACTCATTCCATGGTGTGCGGAACTTACTGCGCGGAAGTATTGCGGGTGGCTCCCGTCGCCACGCCCGTGCGCGTCAGCGTTCGAGCCTGGACGCGGGAGTGGGCGAAGGTCGCTGGATGACTCTGCCCACTGAATGGGACGAGGTCGACCGCCTGGCTCTCGAGGACTTCGGTGAATTTCTCGCCGAGCAGATGTTGGCGCGCTGGGGCGTGGTGGCCTACGAGCTCTATGACGCCGAAGACATCTCCGTTCCCTGGCTCTACGTCGTACGAGCCCTGCGGAAGTTTGAGGCCCAAGGTCGCGTTATTGGTGGACGTTTCGTCACCGGCTTACGCGGGGAGCAGTACGCGACTCGTGACGCAATCCAACTATTGATGACGGCTCCGCGGGTCGAGAATGTGGAGATTTCGGCGTGCGACCCGCTGAATCTCACTGGCGGGATAATGGTGGGCACACGGGTGCCGGCGCGCCCCAAGCAGACACTGATCGTGGGAGCATCCGCTGAGGCGTCAGCGCTCCTCGAGGGCTCGAACGGCTCGGTCTAGGTCGGCCACGGCACGCTCGAGCAGCACGAGACGCTGCTCGATGGTCTCATTGAGGACCGAGGTCACCCGATCGGAGATTTGCTCATTGAGTTTTGTTTCCACGCTGTCGATAACGGGTGCCGTGATCTGACGGAGTGCCTCTTTGATGTCGGCCGCGGTGAACTTTGGTGATTCGCTCATGGAGCCACCCTATGTTCCACTCGGACGGCAGTACACACCGCCATCAAATTGAAGAGTGTTATAGAGGCCGCTCCACGGCGCTTGGTTAAAGAGCGCAATCTGCCACGGCACCGCAAGACAGGCGTTGGACGAGCCAAAGGCGGTATAGCCAATGATGTTGTTACCGACGGTCGTCGACAGTCGAAGTGGGGGTGTGATCCCATTGACCGTGACGCCCTTGGCGTGAGCCCGCTTGACGGCCGACGTCAGGGGGACGGTGAGCGACGTGCCGTTATACGTGGCGGCAATCTGCAAGAACTCGGGTCCCGCGGCATCTCGAATGTAGAACTTTTGATTGGCGTAGAGCCCGGCACTCGAGGCGACTTGGACGCTCGTCGCACCGAGGGGAATCGCTGACGTGGCACTCGTCGAGAACCACTTGAAGGCCACGGCGACGAACACGGGCATGCTCAGCGCCGCGAGCCCACCATTTTTATATTCGTTCTGCGATGCGTAGATTCCCGCGTGCAGCGAATCGTCAATCTCCTTGAGACCGGCAGCCCAACCATTCGCGTAGGCGGCCCACAGTTTGGGATTCCAGGGTGGACACCACGGAGCGAGCGTGGTAGTTCCATCGAGACACGAGTGGTAGTCCGGGTACCCCTCCGGATCAATAATCACCCAGTCCGGCTTGAGCCCGAGTCCGAGAGATCGATACGTTCCGATTTGAGTGGCGACGGCCTTTCCGGCGACGTAACCATGTTTGTAGTAGGTCGGGATGTCGACCGCTTCGCTTCGGGCCGGACCTGAGACCGTCCAGAAGGACAGCCACGTCGTCCGCACGTGACTGTCAGCAATTGCCTTTCCGACGAGGTAGTCCTGCGAGTAGCGAATCTGGGTGAGTGATGTCTTCGTGGCGACCCACGGTGATCCTGAGGTGCCCAGCGCACCCGTGATACCGATGCTGGGCCACTTGTCGATGATGGCGGCCCCATTCTTGGTTTCGGGAATCGCGTAGACCCCGGTGCCCGTCGGGGCGGGAGAGTTCACGCCACCGGCAAAGAGCACGAGGGAGCCATTGACGATGGCGCCCGTAATTCCGCCCCCCACCGTTCGTGCCGCACTGCCACCCGTGGCCGAGACGTCGACATCGACCCAGGCGCCGCCGGCGCCGTCATTGGAGATCGCAAAGAGGTCGTTCCAGTTCGCTGCGGTTCCCGCCACCGTTACCAC
>CAXBRG010000050.1:0-7785 GCA_963977995.1 uncultured bacterium
GTCGACATCACCTACCAGAAGCTGGCCACGCGCCAGCTGGCCGCGGAGGCCGAACTGCTCGAACGCGAGGTGGCCCGGCGCACCGCCGAGCTCAACAGCCTGTTCCAGGCCCTGCCGGACATGTACTTCCGGCTCTCCGCCGACGGCACGGCCCTCTTTGTCGTGAACTACGACTCCAACACGATGACCATGCTGCGGTCGTCGGACCTCCATATTCTCCAAACGGTACAGACGGGCACCCATCCCGTGGGGGTGACCTACGATGGCGTCACCGGCCGGGTGTGGGTCGCGGTCTACACCGGTGAACTCATGATTTACGACACGAAGTAGGAACCATGCCTCTAGACCCCGCCTCGCAGTTTGTCAACGACCTCGTCGTCTCGGGTCGGGGGGAGCACTCGGCGCCCACCGACGCTGACACTCTGCGGGCCGCGTGGCGGGGAATGTTTGATGCGCTACCGCCCGTGGAGCACGCGTGTGAACATCGCACGCTCGATCTCTCTGGCTGTCCGGCTCTGCTACTCGTGCCACCAGCTCCGACGCGAACACTCCTGGTGTGGTTTCATGGTGGTGGTTGGGTCATTGGCGCGCCGGACCTGTCCCTTGGCGAAACCGACGCCCTCGCCCACTTGGCCAACACCAAAGTGCTCTCCGTGGACTACCGCATGGCTCCCGAACACCCCTTCCCTGCGGCCTACGACGACGCCATCGCGGCCGTTCAGTGGGCAATCGACGCCGCGGCCGAACTCGACATTGACCCGACCACTATTTCGGTTGGTGGGGATTCGGCCGGTGGCAACTTGGCAGCCGCGGTGGCGCAACACTTTGGCTCTCAGATACGTGGTCAGTTGCTCGTCTACCCCGCCGTCGACCTCACTCGGGAGTCGCAGTCCGCTCTCGACTACGCCGAAGGCTTCCTCCTTAACGGCCCCACGATGCAGTGGTTTGCGAATCAGTACTTAGGCGATTCGGATCGGCGAGACCCCCGTGTTAGCCCACTCCTCGCCGCCGATGATGTGATAGCGGCAGTGGCTCCGGCGCACATCGTGGTGGCGGAGTACGACCCGCTACGCGACGATGGTCTGGACTACGCCACTCGCTTACGGGACGCGGGCGTGGCGGTGTCCGTTGATCACCATGACGACCAAATGCACGGGTTTTTCTCGCTTCCCTCGGTGTTGCCGGGAGCCCAACGGGCAATTGAGCGCGCGGCGGAGTTCCTGCGGGGCCTCTAGCCCCTATCCCCCGGTTTCCCCGACCTGTTTTCTAGCCTTGGCGTGGTGCGTCGGCGCCCGCCGCAAGGCGTAGAACAAGGGAGATTCGTATGAATCGCAAGCTCAGCGCAGAGCTATTTGGAACAGCGACACTGGTCTATGTCGCCTGTGGCGTTGCCACAGTGACACTGGGCCAGTGGGGAGCTCACGGGCTCGCTCGCTGGTGGGGGTACAACGGTGGCGTCCTCGCCACCGCGCTGGCCTTTGGTCTGGTGCTCGCCGGACTGATTTATGCCATTGGTTCGGTTTCGGGTTGCCACATCAACCCGGCGGTCACCATGGGCATGGTCGTCGCTAAGCGCATGTCGCTCAACGAAGCAGTTCAGTACTGGATTGCGCAGTTCGTCGGTGGCATCGTGGGCGCTGGGGCGCTTCGCCTCACGTTGCACTACACCAACTACTGGAATCGCACGCGGGACGGACTCGGTCAGAACGGGTTTGGATCGCACTCGACTATTCACATGAAGTCCATCGGAGCCTTCATCGTTGAGGCAATCCTCACGGCGCTGTTCGTGTACGTGATCTTGGCCGTTACCTCCAAGCAGGCTCACGCCGCGGTGGCCGGTCTCGTCATTGGTCTCACGCTGACTCTCGTCCACCTCTTTGCCATCCCAGTGACGGGTACCTCGGTCAACCCCGCTCGTTCCTTTGGACCGGCGCTGATGGTCGGTGGTGATGCACTCGGTCAAGTGTGGTTGTTCATCGTGGCTCCGCTCGTCGGCGGTGCTCTCGCCGCTCTGGCCTATCGGTTCTTGAACGCCGATCAGTAGTTCTCACGGCGAAAAGGCCCGGGGGCAACCCCGGGCCTTTTCTTTTTGTGGTGAACTACAACCATGCAGATCGATCTCCATCACGTGGGCGACATGCCCCGTGTCACCTCCAAAGAAGCCGCGCCGGGCATCGCCGCAGCGCAGAAGCATCTCACTCACCTCCGACTCCTCACCGCGGGGCTGCTGTCTGACTCCGCTCCCGGACCCGCCATCGTGGTGGTCTTCGAGGGATTTGATGCATCGGGGAAAGGTGGGGCCATCCGTCGCGTAGCCGCCGGCCTCGATCCGCGTCACGTCACCGTGGTCCCAGTTGGACCGCCGAACCACGAAGAACTCGCACATCACTTTCTCTGGCGCTTCCAACCCTCGCTTCCCGGTCGAGGCGGGATGACCATCTTTGATCGCAGTTGGTACGGGCGGGTCCTCGTGGAGAGGGTTGATCGTCTCATCGATCACGCCACTGTCGTGCGCTCATTCAATGAAATCAATGACTTCGAAAGGTCGCTCCTCGGGGTACCCACCATTCTCGTCAAGTTTTGGATGCACGTCTCGAGCGACGAGCAACTCCGGAGATTTGAAGAGCGACGCGACAGCCCCCTCAAACGATGGAAGCTAACGGATGCCGACTGGCACAACCGTTCCTTGCGTGATGCCTATGTCGAGGCCGCAAACGAGATGTTGGCGGTCACTGACACTCCCGGTGCGCCGTGGGATGTCGTGTTAGGTGATGACAAGGACTACGCCCGACTCTTTGTCCTGACGACCCTGAACCGCCGGATCGAGGAGGGACTGATTCGTCTGGGAATCACGCCGCCGCCGTCCGAGGGTCACGACTACTTGGCCTAGTTCGCTCAGCCGGAGAGAATCTGCGACACTTAAGACATGACAATGCGATACGGCATCACCATTCCTTTCGACGGCGTAACGCTGACGGAACATCGCGACTGGTTTCGGCGATTAGTTGACCTGGGCTACACCGATGTGTGGAGTGCCGAAGTAGACGGTACTGACGGTTTTACCCCTCTGGCTCTTGCGGCGGCGTGGGAACCGACACTCCAACTCGGCATTGCGGTGTCCCCCGTCTACACGCGCGGACCCGGACTCTTAGCCATGAGCATCGCGAGCTTGGCTGAAGCGGCCCCGGGCCGTTTCACGATGGGACTCGGCGCGTCATCGATGCCGGTCGTGCAACGGTGGAACGGCATCACGTACGACAAGCCCTTCGCTCGTACCCGTGACACGCTTAACTTTGTCAACCGGGCGTTAGCGGGCGAGAAAATTAATGAGGTCTTCGAAACGTTTGAAGTTCATGGCTTCAAGTTGTCACGGCCGGTGGCGACGAAACCACCGATTCTCTTGGGCGCCCTTCGTCCAGGAATGTTGCGTCTCGCCGGGCGCAGCGGTGACGGCGCGATTCTGAATTGGCTCAGCGCCGACAACGTGAGCCAGTGCGTGGCCGAAGTGGGCAGCGACAAGATCATTAGCGCTCGTCTCTTCGTCATCCCCACCGAAGATGCCGATACGGCGCGGTTCATTGCCCGCCGCATGATCTCTTCGTATCTCACCGTTCAGACCTACGCCGAATTCCACAAGTGGCTGGGCAACGGTGAGAAACTGCAACCGATGTGGGACGCCTGGGCCGAGGGCGACCGGAAAAAAGCCAACGAAGTGATTCCCGATTCGATCTGCGATGAACTCATCATTCACGGCAGCTACGGTCACTGTCGCGAACAGATTCAACGCTACGTCGATGCTGGAATTCACATTCCCAACCTCGCCGTCATCCCCTTTGGTGTCGACTTGGCTGACGCCATTCGGGGCCTGGCCCCGACCGCTTAGGCCCGGTCGATTTCGTAGAACTCCAGTAGATCGGCGAACTTTTCCTGGGCGGCGGCCTGACGTGTTGGAATGTGATCGGTGGGCACGTCGCTCGGGCTGTAGTTCTTCAAGGCGTGCCTCGCGACGGTCTGTCGGTGTACTTCGTCAGGTCCGTCGTAGATTCGTGCGGCCCGAGCGGCGCGATACATCGCCTCGAGCGGCATGTCGGACGAATAGCCCAGCGAACCGTAGGTCTGTAGCGCACGATCGATGACGTTATGCAAGACGGTGGCTCCGTAGTACTTAATCATGGCGATCTCGACACGTGCGGCCGATGCCCCGACTTGGTCCATCTTCCACGCGGCGTGAAGGGTCATTAAGCGTGCGGCGTGCATCTCGGCCATCGAGTCAGCGATCCAGTTCTGAATGGTCTGCTTCTCACTCAACAGCGAGCCGTGGGTGTAGCGACTCAAAGCGCGCTCGCACATCATGTCGAAAGCTCGTTGGCTCTGTCCGAGCCACCTCATGCAGTGGTGAATACGTCCCGGGCCCAGCCGCGCTTGGGCGAGCAAGAAGCCGGCGCCTTCGGGTCCAATGAGATGGTCGGCCGGAATGCGAACGTCGTCGTAGAGAATTTCCGCGTGATTACCAAAGCGCCCGTACTCCACTTGCGGGTCGTCCATCGCGCCCACGTCACGCAAAATCTTGACTCCCGGTGTGGTCACGGGCACCACGAACATTGAACTGCCTTGGTAGGGATGAACATCGGGGTTGGTGACGGCCATCACGACCAGAATGTCGGCGACCGACCCGTTCGTCGTGTACCACTTTCGTCCGGTGATCACCCACTCATCACCATCGCGGACCGCGCGAGTTTGCAGTAGTCGAGGGTCCGATCCAGCGGTGTGTGGCTCGGTCATCGAGAAGCCCGAACGGAGGCGTCCATCGAGCAGTGGTTGCATCCAGCGCTCTCGGATGTCGTGACGCCCGGTCATCTCCATTCCCACGGCGAGAAGTTCGGCGTTGCCGGAGTCGGGCGCATTGTTACCGAACACCAGCGGCGCGTACGGCGACTGACCCAGAATTTCGTGCATCAACCCCAGTCGCACCTGACCGAAGCCCATCCCACCGAGATCGGGTGGCAGATGCGCGGCCCACAGACCACGCGCCTTCACTTCTTCCTGCAGTGGCTTTATCACCTTGAGCGCATCGTCGTAGGAGAGTCGGAGCGTCTCGATGGGAAAGATTTCTTCCTTCACGAACTCCCGCATCCACGCGAGTTTCTCTTCAAATTCCGGTTCTGTCTGAAAATCCCACGCCACGATGACTCCTACTTTCCCCTTTCAATGTAGGCGAGCGAGAGAGTCAAAGTCGTAACTCACGCTCCCACTAAAGTCCTGTTCGTGGCGTTCTCGGAGTGGTTTCGTAGCCACCCCATCACACCGGCGTCGCTCACCGAGGCGCAGCGCGCCTGGCAGCAACTCCAGATTGATATTCAGGTCGCTCACGGTCGGCCATCGTGGATCTTTCGTCTACTCCCCATAGGAACGCGGCGTTACCACTGGGTGCGGCGTCGCGTGCAGCCACTCCTGCGCTCCCACCGCGGGACCCCAACGACACCTCACGTCCCACCACTTTCGTTGGCCTCGGACGTGGCGCCCAACGTCGAGATTCTGCGACTCGGCACGGAGTCCCTGCATGATGCCAATGCGCGTCTGCGCGATTCAGATGCACCGTGGGTGATGTTTGCGGGAGTTCAGGATGCCGATGAGGACGTCCTTCGCCTCGCCGCGGCCCTCGGCCGTGGCGCACCGGCGCACACGGAGGTCGTCATCTTTGCGGGCGACAGTGGCGAGGGAACTCCCTTAGGGGTTGGACCTCACACTCTCTGTAGCTATAACGCCGTCGGTCGAGGGGCGCTCTTCCCCCGTGACGTACTCGTGCGACACGGGGGACTCGAGGCGTGCACCGATCCCGAACACGATCTCGTTCTACGACTGTGCGAGCGAGGTGTCGGCTTCGTCGGGGTTCCCCTCCAGCACTCTCTGGAACGTTCACCGTTGCCCGATCCCGAGACTGTGCAACAGGCATTTCGTCGTCGAGGTATCACCGTCAGAGCCCACTCCGAAGGTGACGTCGTTCGATGGATCGTTCCGGGCACACCCACAGTCGACGTTGTGATTCCCACCCGCGACCGCCTCGACCTTCTGCGCCCCTGTATCGAATCCATCGAACAGCGTTGCGGCAACTTTGCCGTCAACATCACCATTGTCGATAACGATTCGCGAGAGCCCGACACCCTGGAGTATCTCGCCCACTCCCCCCATCGCGTCGTCCGGCACCCTGGTCCGTTTAACTACGCGCAGATTGTCAACCACGGTGTGTCGGCCGGTGACCACGAGGTCGTGGTGGTGCTGAACAACGACACCGTCGTGTCTGACGGCTGGCTTGAAGCACTCGTCCCACTCGCGACACTGCCCGATGTGGGAGTCGTCGGTGCGACCCTGATTGGTCCCGACGGATCGGTTCTTCACGCGGGGATGGCAGCCGTGCCCTACCCCCGGGAACTACCCCACGGTGTCGTGCTCGACCTGCAAACGAATGGTGTTCTTCAACTCTCGACCGCTCAGACCGCCGCCATTCGCAATGTGGTGGCGGTCACCGGGGCGTGCCACGTCATCGAACGGTCAAAGTGGGAAAGAGTTGGTGGGATGGACGAATCACTCGCCGTTGTCGCGAATGACGTCGACCTGTGTCTTCGACTCTCCGCCTTGGGTTACTACACCGTCCTACAACCCCACGCCATCATCACGCACGTCGGCAAAGCGTCACGGGGAAGTGATGAACCCATGAACGACCACGTCCGCTTTCTCGCACGATGGCCGTTCCTCACCGAGCTCCGCGATCCGTGCGTTCCTCGACCGCGGCGCCACATTGCCACCTAACGAAGCAACCGAATTTTTCGTTATCCGTCTCGTACATTGATGTAATGGATTCCGCGCGACATTCACGGTGGCGCACGGTTCAAACGTGGGCCGTCCACGTTTCCTATCTCGTTCTTGGCATCGTGGGCAATCTCGCGGCGTGGCGACTCGGATTCACGGATCACCTCGTGGGAGGTACCGGAGGCGACACGGGGCAAGAGATCTGGTTCTTCCAAGTCGTGAACCACAATTTCTTCCACGGCCTGGGCTTTCTCGAAACCACGTTGGTGAACTACCCGACAGGAATCAACCTCAGCAACATCACGTCGATGCCCACGCTGGGAGTCGTCTTTGCACCGATCACCGCGATCTGGGGTCCGGTCGCGGCGTACAACGTTGCCACCACACTCGCCCCGTCGGCCGCGGCGAGTGCCATGTACGCCACTACGGGACGCTGGATGTCGTCACGGCTTGCGCGCGTAGTTGTGGGCCTACTGTTTGGTTTTTCCCCCTACGTCGCCGCACAGAATTGGGGACACCTGTTCTTGAGCACAGTCGTACTGCTCCCGCTCATGCTCACGTTCCTCCACGAAATCTTCGTCCGTCAGCAGTGGCCGTCGCTGGTTACCGGCATGATGCTCGGTCTTCTCATCATTGCCCAGCTGGGGTTATCACCCGAACTACTGCTCGATGGTGCGGTGATAGGGGCAGTGTTTCTCGTCGTGCGATTTCGCCACGAACGCCAGTGGTCGACGAGTCGTCAGCCCTACGCCCTTCGGGCTCTGCGGTTCGTGGGCGTCATGATGCTGTTACCCGCTGCGCTGTTTGTCAACAACTTCTTGAATGGCGCCAATTCGTTTAAAGGGGCGTATCGCCCCGCACACATGGTGAGCGCCCTCTCGACCGACCTCCTCGCTATCTTCCTCCCCTCGAATCTTCAGCACTTCACGCTCGGTGTCGGGCGTCACATCGGTTCTCTCGCCTACTACGCCGCTGTCG
>CAXBRG010000051.1:0-7734 GCA_963977995.1 uncultured bacterium
GCACCATGACGCCAAGACTCGGCACCTCGGCAAACTTGATGGTGTTGTTTTGACCACCGTCAATTGCCTTACCCAGGTCGTTCCCCACCTTGCTGGCGTCGACGTCAAAGGCCGCGACGAACTCAACGTCGCGAACGTGATATCCACCGAGCTCCACGTGCATCAAACCAGGGACGTGATCGCCCGGCTGTGCATCCTTGTAGTAGTAGATACCTTGAATCAGCGAACTGGCGCAGTTACCTACACCAGCAATGGCCACACGAACAGTTCCCATGGCTTTCCTTTCCTACTTCGCCTCTGTAGCGATGTTGTGCGCGGAGGAGTTCCCCACGTTTTTTTCTTGCGCCAAGATGTCGTCAATCCAGGCGAGATCTAGTTCGACGGCCTTCGCCGCGTGCTCCATGACGGAGCGGGCGTAGCTGTCTAGTTCGGCATTGAGCGCGCTGCCACGTATTTCCCGGAGCCGAGTGAGCAAGTTGGCCCGTCGACTTTCGAGGAGCAGCACCCGAACGCTCGGCGTGCAGAACTTAAAGAGCGCGAGGCGAAGGGAAAAGGAGCGGGCGTCTTCGATCGTGGCGGGATCGGCGAGCCTCTCGGCAAAGTCCTGACGGCCCGCCTCGGTGATGCGGTACGACTTGCGACCCCGGCGCCCAATTCCGCCGGCGGTGCGAGCCGATCGCAGACTGGCCTTTTCACCGGATAGGGATCCCGTCGAGAACGCTCCTAAGCGGGCGTCTCCCACCGCGGCCTCAATGAGACCCTCCCTCTCGAGTCGAGAGATGGCGGGGTAGATCGATCCAAAGGACGTCGATCCCGTCAGACCGAGGCGGTCACGAAGGTGAGTGCGAATCTCGTAGCCGTGGTGGTCGCGGTCCATGAGGAGACCCAAGATGGCGAGCTCTAGCACGAACTCATCATATCGGTTCGATATATCGATGCGTGCAATACCCAGATTTCCCTATTTTTACGGGTCGGGCTAATCTCCTGCCATGCCTCGCCCACCTCTCGTCAATCTGGCCAAGGGGGCCGTCGTCGAGTATCGACTGCAGCGCGCGGCCTTGATTCAACAAGTGGCGAGTGGCGCACGGATGGTCGAAGATCTGTGCGATGCCCACCCCGGTCTCATTCGAGCGGCAAAGGGTGTCGGTCGTTCGCTCGGGGAGACGTGCCCCGTGTGTGAGGCCGGAGTATTGCGACAGGTGGTGTACGTCTTTGGCGACAAACTGCCAGCGAGTGGTGTGTGTCCCGTGTCAAAGGCGGACCTTCGCAAGTTCGAGATGCGTGAGCTCCCCGTGACCTGTTACGCCGTCGAAGTCTGCATTCACTGTCGATTCAATCACCTTCTCCGTAAGTGGGAGGCTGGGGGTTCGCCACTGGGCGGTTCTAAGGTTGCCAAGTGACTACACAGTTGACGTCGCCGCAGATTCGTGCGCGTAAGGGCGCGACACCACTCGTGATGGTTACGGCCTACGACGAATCGGGCGGCCGGCTCGCATCGGCCGCGGGTGTCGACATCATTTTGGTGGGGGACTCGGTCGGCAATGTGGTGATGGGTCACGAGAACACCTTGCGCGTGACCGTCGATGACATTGCTCATCACACCGCGGCGGTGTGTGCTGCGCAACCGAGCGCGCACGTCGTGGCCGATATGCCCTGGATGAGCTATCACGTCTCGCGAGAAGAGACGGTGCGCAATGCCGCTCAACTCATTCGCGCGGGTGCGCAGAGTGTGAAGTTGGAGGGTGGATCGTTACGAGTTCCTCACATCGAAGCGCTGGTCGCCGCCGAGATTCCCGTGATGGGTCACCTTGGATTAACGCCCCAGAGCGTGTTGGCGTTCGGCGGATTCAAAGTGCAGGGTAAGACCAAGTCCGCCGTCGACATCTTGTTATCTGATGCCGCTGCGCTGGAGGCCGCGGGGGTCTACGCGCTCGTTCTCGAAGGGGTACCCGCGGAGGTGGGGCGTCGAGTGACTGAAGCGGTGAGCGTCCCCGTTATCGGCATCGGCGCCGGAGCTGCGACCGACGGTCAGGTTCTCGTCTGGCACGATCTCCTGGGATTGGGTAGTCGAACGCCCCCAAAGTTTGTTCGTCAGTATGTTGACTTAAACCACGTCATCACTGACGCCCTCACCCGTTACGCCGCGGATGTCCGGAGTCGCACGTTCCCGTCCAACGACGAAACGTATCCCACACCGCCCGAACTGGCCTAGATCGTCGGCTTGGCACGGTCCGCGGGGCTGCACTAATCTGAGAGTCCCGCAAACGCGGGACGAAATAAACCCTGCTCCGTATCCGCGGGGCCCGGCACGCCGGACCAGAGGGAAAGGAAAAGGCCATGCGGCCATATGAAACCATGATTGTGTTCGACACTGCTGTCGACGCACAAAATATTCAAGTTGCCCTCGATCGGGCGCTTGATGTGATCCGTAACCACGGCGGCAACCCCGGTGCTATCGACCGTTGGGGAAAGCGCACGCTGGCGTACGAGATCAACAAGCGCAAAGAGGGGTACTACGTTGTCGTGGAGTTCACCGGAACTCCCGCGACCGTTGCGGAGCTGGACCGAATCCTCGGTCTGGCCGACGAAGTGCTCCGTCACAAGATCGTTCGTCTGCCAGAGCGCCGTGCGGCAACTGCTGTTACGGCTCGCTCGTAAGTTACCGATCACTACAAGGTAAGGAATAGGCATGCCCGACAACAGCATCACTCTTATTGGCAATATCACTCGTGACCCTGAACTGAAGTTCTTAAACAGCGGCCAAGCCAGCGTTCGGTTTGGATTGGCAGTCAATCGCCGCTACCAACGAAACGGTGAGACGGTGGAGCAAGTGTCATTCTTTGACGTCGTGGCGTACCAGTCGCTCGCGGAGAATGTCGCTAACTCGCTCACTCGTGGAACTCGCGTGATGGTGACCGGTCGACTCGAACAACGTTCGTGGGAGACCCCCGACGGCGATAAGCGGTCGGTGGTCGAAGTGAACGCCGATGACATTGCGCCATCGCTGCGATTTGCCAGCGCCACTGTCACCAAGAATCCCCGTCCCGAGGGCGCCGGCAACGGTCGCTCGGGCGCTACTAATGCGGGAAGCAGTCGTCCCGCCGCATCAACCAGCAATCCCAACTACGGCTTTGATGAGGAGCCCTTCTAATGCCCCGTATTAATAACCCCAAACCACCAAAGTCCCGCGCTCCGAAGATTGATCCTCGTCGCGGACAGAAGAAGAAGCCGTGTGCTCTGTGTGCTCACCACGTGAACTACGTGGACTACAAGGATCTCAAGACACTCGGTAAGTACCTGTCGGACCGCGGCAAGATTCGTGGCCGCCGCGTCTCGGGTAACTGTCAGCAGCATCAGCGCGACATCGCCGACGCGATCAAGACGGCTCGTGAGCTCGCCCTGCTCCCCTACACCCAGCGGACGGTGACGGAAAAGCGTGGCCGCGGTGGACGTGGCGATCGCGATTCACGTGGTCCGCGTTCGAGTGAGCGCGACTACAACGATGTCACCGAAGAGTCGGTGGTCGAAGATGATGTTGTCGACGCCGGCGCTGAAGGAGGCGAGGAATAATGAAAGTTCTCCTACGGAAAGATGTTCGTGGCGTGGGACGCCGCGGCGACGTCGTAGACGTGAAGAGTGGCTTTGCTCGCAACTATCTGATCCCTTCCGGTTCCGGGCTGATGGCGACGGCGGAGATGGAGTCGCAGGCCGCATCAATGCGTCGTAGCCGTGATATCCAAGATGCCGCGAGTCGCGCGGCTGCGGAGACGCAAAAGTCAGTCATCGAATCAGCGTCTCTGACGATTGCTGCTCGAGCCGGCCAAAACGGTCGTCTCTTCGGCTCCGTTCACGAATCGGATATCGTCAACGCGATCCGAACGGCCACCAATATTTCCTTAGACCGCTCGCAAATCGAGATGAGCGAACACGTCAAGGAAGTGGGCTCGGCTACTGCGGTTGCCCATCTTTTCGATGGCGTGACTGCGCACGTCAGCTTCAGCGTCGTCGCTAAGTAGTTCGTCGTAACGTGAGGGCGCCGGGGCGAGTCCCCGGCGCTTTCGTGTCTTATATTCGCTCGACATCGTGGTTTATCCACAGACATTTCCAAGAAAAACACATTGCACTCCACACGCTGGCCGTGGCACTCTGAGGTGGTTATGACGCAAATTCCGAACGAACCGACGGGGGGCCGTCCTGGGAACAGTTCACGGGTTCCCCCGCACGCTCCGGAAGCTGAAGAAGCAGTTCTCGGCGCCATGCTGTTGAGCCACGAAGCAATCGTGAATGCTCAGACAAAAGTCGGTGCCGAGGATTTCTACCGCCCACTGTTTGGTCAGATTTTTGCGGCGATGGTCGATCTCGACCAGCGAGGCGAGCCAGTGGACCCGGTCACGCTCTTGGAGCAGATGCGAGCTCGCGGAGTTGACGTGGAACCAACGCTGATTGGTGATCTGACGGCCAACGCTGTGAATATTGGTAACGCTGAGTTTTACGCCGAGATCGTTCGCGATAAGGCCAAGCAGCGCGCACTCATTCACACGGCCTCGACGATTGTCGATGAGGCCTACGCAACAACTGACAACGTCGAAGGTCTGTTTGATCGAGCCGAACAGTCGATCATGAACATTGCCGACCGGGGCACCGAAGATTCCGTCGCCCCACTCACGGAACTATTGCAGTTAGAGCTTGACCGGTTAGAGGAGCGCGACGGAACGTCGGGTATCAATGGTTTGGCGACGGGCTATGTCGCCCTCGATGAGAAACTACGTGGCATTTCCCCGACAGCGCTAGCCATTGTTGGTGCCCGGCCATCGGTCGGAAAGACGGCCTTCGCACTGGGTATCGCAACGTACGTGGGGACGGTTTTGCAGCGTCCCGCCCTGTTCTTTTCATTGGAAATGAGCCGGCTCGAAGTTGCCGAAAGAATTTTGGCGGCGCAGGCACGGGTCGACGGGGAGAAGCTAAAGACCGGACAGTTGAGCAACGTGGACTGGGAGAACGTGACGAAGGCGTTGGCGTCGATGAATGACTCCAAGGTCTACGTGGATGACAATCCTTCCTTGACTGTGATGGATGTTCGTGCGCGTGCCCGCCGTATTAAGCAGCGCGAGGGCGATCTCGGTGTCGTGGTCGTTGACTACCTACAACTCATGAGTTCTCGCACGCGGTCGGAGAATCGTCAGGTCGAGGTCTCGGAGATGAGCCGTGGTCTCAAGCTGCTCGCTCGCGAACTTGAAGCACCAGTGATCGCTCTCTCTCAGCTATCACGCTCAATTGAGCAACGGACAAGCCGACGGCCCATGATGTCGGACTTGCGAGAGTCGGGTGCGATCGAGCAAGACGCCGACATCGTGATGTTCTTGCACCGCCCAACCGACAGCGGTGAAGAGGAATCTTTTGCCGACCGCGGCAAGATCGAAGTCTCGATCGCCAAGCACCGCAATGGACCAACGGGGGAAGTGTTTCTCGCGTGGGTCAAGAACTTCGCCAAGTTCGACAACATCGCCGATGTGTAACAGCCCCACCTCAAAACAGAAAATCCCCCGGGCGGTCGCCCGGGGGATTTTCACATCGTGCCTACATCACTTCGGTTGCATCCGAATTCCGGCGTCGAGGCGAATCGACTCAGCGTTCATGTAGCTGTTCGCCAGCAGTTCGACGGCCAACGTCGCAAACTCGTCCTGGAAGCCCAAGCGCTTCGGGAACAAGACACCCTGTCCGAGACGGGCTTTGAACTCATCGGACGCGGGGCCGGAACCGTAGATCGGGGTGTCAATCAGACCAGGGAGGATGGTGTTCACACGGATACCAACCACTGAGAGGTCTCGAGCGAGCGGCAAGGTGAGACCCACGACGCCACCCTTCGATGACGAGTAGGCGACCTGGCCAATCTGGCCGTCTTCCGCCGCCACCGACGCCGTGTTGACCATGGCACCTCGGGCACCATCGGCGTCGGGCGTGTTGTGGCTCATCGCCGTCGCCGCGAGACGACAGACGTTGAAGGTGCCGACGAGGTTGATCTCAATTACCTTGCGATAGAGGTCGAGGTCGTGGGCCGACGAGTACTCACCGTCTTTGCCGATGGTACGGGTGGCCCAGCCGATGCCGGCGCAGTTGACAACGCTCCAGAGCGGGGCCATTGCCGTCGCCGCGTCAATCGATGCCACCACTTGGTCAGTGTTGGTGACGTCACAGTGGACGAACGCACCGCCGAGTTCCTTGGCGAGAGCCTCGCCCTTTTCGGCGTTGAGGTCCATAACAACGACCTTGGCACCGCGCTCCGCGAGACGACGGGCGGTGGCCTCACCGAGGCCCGATGCACCGCCGGTCACGAGAGCCGAAGTGTTCTTCAGTTCCATGATGGGATATTCCTTTGTGTGGGGTCGGGTCTCGTGACCCGTCTGTCGGAAGTAACTTAGGCGAAAGTCGGCCCTGACTCGCCTAGGTTGGAATTTGTGCCAAATCCCTATGAACTCACGCGCGATCAGTTCGCGGAGTTCTTGGCCGACCAGCCGAGATTTCGGGTCCAGCAGGTCATGACGGGACTCTACGAACACGACCTGTTCCCCAGTGAGATATCTACGTTGCCCGCGCCCCTCCGGGCTCGTCTGACTGACGCCCTGCCTTTGTCGCTGAGCGTGGCGCACGAGGTTGCAACCGACGACGGGGACACGGTGAAGTGGGCATTTCGTTTGCCTGACGGCGCCACTATCGAAACCGTCCTCATGAAGTACCGCGACCGGGTCACGGTCTGTATCTCGACGCAGGCCGGCTGTGCGATGGCCTGTTCGTTCTGCGCCACCGGACAGGCGGGATTTACCCGACAGCTCACCGTTGGCGAAGTGATGGAGCAAGTGGTCCGAGCCGCTCGAACGGCCGCTCCCCGGCGACTTTCTCACGTCGTGTTTATGGGTATGGGTGAACCACTGGCGAACTACGACGTCACGGTGGAAGTCATCCGTCGCCTGCACGCCGAACGGGGAATGTCGGCCCGCAATATCACGGTATCGACAGTGGGAGTCGCGCCGGCAATTGAACGACTCGCGCAAGAAGGTCTGCCGGTCACCCTCGCGGTGTCATTGCACCTCGCCAATGACACCGAACGTGACGACCTCGTGCCACTCAACCGTCGATACAACCTGGAGCGACTCGCGTCAGCGTGTGAGCGATGGAATGAGACGACGAAGCGTCGACTGTCGTTCGAGTGGTCATTGATATCGGGAGTTAACGATACGGAGCGTCACGCCGCTGAACTCGCCGACTACGCCGGTCCACTTCGCGCCCACGTCAATCTGATCCCACTGAATCCCACGCCGGGCTATCTCGTGGTGGGCTCGCCTCGGGAGCGCATCGACGCTTTTCGTGCCGCGCTGGAGGATCGAGGAATCACTGTTACCGTTCGACGAACTCGTGGCCGTTCAATTGATGCAGCCTGCGGACAACTAGCCCACGTTACGAATGGGAAGCGTCGGACAATCCCACGTCGCTAGAGCGTTCGTTCCAGAACTCACGGAAGTAGTGGGCCAGGACGAACGAACCCACCACGCACGCAACTCCACCGCTCACAATTGACAGTTGCGTTCCTCCTCCTCGCGCCACCACGCCGGACTCGAGGTCACCGAGACGTGGACCACCGGTGACAACCGCAATCTGTATTGCCGAGAGGCGGCCGCGGTACGAATCGTCAATGCGACTCTGCAAGATCGCGTTACGCAGCACGGCCGAAATGACGTC
>CAXBRG010000052.1:0-7670 GCA_963977995.1 uncultured bacterium
ATCGTTGCCGATGTTGATGCTGTTGTTGCTGTCGAGCGCGATGTTCCCGTTCGTGTAGATTTCCACGGTCTTGCCCGTGGTCACGTTGATATTCGCGTTGGAACTCGTGTGGATTGATTGAACCCCAGCGTGACTTGGGAAAATGAAAACCACCGGCTGCGTGATGGAAATCACCTTGTTGCTGTCCATGTTGATGTTCACGCCCGACCCGAACGTGTAGTAGTATTTTCCATCCGAGGCGGCGCGATCGCCTGTGCGAGGAATGGTTTGGGGGGAACCGGACGTTCCTCCGGCCCAGCTCGAGCTTACCGTATTGACTACATCGCCCGTGGGTACGGTCGTGGCCGGGAAGGTGCAGGTGAAGTCTGTGTGGATGCGGCTGGTGTCGACCTTCGGACTTGCAGGGCTGGTGGCGCCATAAATGCGCACGTTGCTATTTGTGGTCACGCTGCCTCCGCCGGTGTTGGCGGTGCCGGGCATGTGGCAGTCGATGCAGCGGGTCTGCAACCCTTTCATCTTCGCGTTGAGCTTGACGTCCATGTGCGACGGCTCATCGACCGGGTGGCAGCGCTGGCACAACGGCGACGCCGCATCATCCGAGCTCGAGCCGCGCGGCGAGCTGCGACCGGCATCGCTGACCGCGGAGCCGGTACGACCACGCCGATTGATCGGCGTGTTCCCGTGGGGGTCCGACGGGGAGCGATCTCACGCTCCAAGGTCCGGGGGTTGATAGTTGCAATGGCCATGTTCCGACACTCCTTGTTCGCTATGACGAACATCTGTTCGTAGGATAATACGAACAGATGTTCGGGTCAAGTGGCTCTTCGAGATTTCCACACCCCTGCTACACGACCTCCAAAAGCCCTAAATAACGGCCGATTCGCCCAAATGTGCCCGTCGACCGGTGAATCGCCCGTGGCGAACGCAGGACTGTCACGGCCTCGGTCAGGGAGGCGGCGAGGCGGATCTGGTGGTATCGCACCATCTCAGCACACTCCATGGTGAGGGCCTCCTGGGGATGATCGTTCGAGTCGGTGACCTGACCATCGGTGACCCACACCACGAGATCACCACTGCGACGGAAGGTGAGGGCCCATCGGAGGGCGGGTCCATCGACTCCGTTGCCAACGTTCCCACTCGGGACGGTCTCGACGCGCTGAGTCTGCGTGGCTAACACCCAGGCGTTCGCACTACCCACCGTGTCGCCCGGTCGATGGGAGTAGCCAAGAATGGTGACACCCGGCAGTTCACGCACGACGGCGTCGAGTTCGCCGTCAGCGATATTCATTGATCCGCTCTGGTCGATCACGATCACACCACCCGCTGTTCGGTGGTTCACACGAAAGACTCGGCGGCGTTCGTCGCGCCACAGTCGTGACGGCGAGCCCACAACCGTTCCACTGACGTCGTATCGACGGTGGCGCGATCCGGTGCGTCCGAGAATGTCGATGTACGACAGCGACTCATCAATGACGAGTGAGGCAAACTTTCCGGAAGGAGCGCGTCGGGCGCCCGGCCCGAGGGATTTCTTAAACCTCTTCCAGCTCTCGTCGTCGTGAGGTGGAGCCGAGCCCGCCACGCGATCAATCAGCCGAGCCAGGGGCACGGTGGTGTGAGCGAAGCCCGAGGACTCCTCGAGAGTCGACGTCAGCGCCGTGAGTCCAACTCGATCGAATAGTCCGTCCACTTCTTTTTTCACCGCCCGCAGGGCCCTGACCCACTCCGGACGCTGCGAACGTATCCCCGCTAAAAACTCCTTCTCGCCGTCAGATCCACGGATGGCAACGAAGAACGCCACCGCTTCACGCCAGTCGCTCGCCGCCGCAACTCTCGCACCGGCGGTCTTCTCTGACCCGTCACGTAGTTCATACACCGCGAACCCCAAACGTCGCAGCGCTTCATTCACACGACACTCCTCAGCGCATTCGAGTGCTCGCAGCGACGCACCCGTGGACTCGGTTGATAACCCCTCGACCGGACTGATGCGAAGGTGCATCAACTCGTGCGCTCGCACGATGCGGTCGATTGACGTATCACCGAGCGGCACGGTCAGAGTTCGTTGGAGAAAGTCACAACTCGCGCCGCCCCGAAGCGTCGAACCCGCACGTACGGTCCACTGTTCGGCCGTTACCGCATCCTGGCGCGTCAACACCAGTTCCGGGAATGGTGTCAAGTTCATGGTGCGAGGCGACTGATCGTGAGAGCGTCGATAACGTCAGGCCCTCGCTCACCGAACACCACGCGCGCCGCTCTCGTCGGACCGAGTGCTTCGCGGAGTTGGTCGAAGGCGTAAAAGCGACGTAGGGAAATTCGCCGTGGCGAATCTCCCAAAGCGCCATTGAGCGCGGCGTCGCGCAGGTCGGGACTCAGACGCATCACTGCGTCCGGGTGCGGTCGGTCGACACGGATGGCGACGGGGAAACGGTCGGTGAGCGCGGGCGGCAGAAGACTGACGTCATCAAGATTGGTCGTCATCACGACGGAGAAACCCGCGGCCGGTGTCACGCATTCTCCGGTGACCGGGTGGTGCCACCGCGCCGAGCCGTTGGTATCCGTCATCGCCAGCAAAAGGCTGAGCACATCACCCGACGCCCGATCCACCTCGTCGACCACGAGACGAGAACCGTTACGCCACGCCCGCAGGGCGGGGCCGTCGGACCAGCGCCACCCGCCGTCCCCCGTCGGGGTGTAGGAACCCGTCACCTCGGCCGAGGTGATGTCGTCAGTGCACGTCAGCCTCTCGACGCCTCGAGGGGTCGCGAGGTGGAGGGCGGCGTACGTCTTTCCGGTGCCGGGCGGGCCAAAGAGAATGATGCGGTCAAGACCCGCGTCGAGTACGTCCTTCACGTCACGCCAGCAGGAGTGGATTTCCATGGGTGTCCTTTCGCTAGGGCCCCCAACGGTCGCCGGGAAAAGAGAACAGATGTTTGCTTTTTTCTCCGAGCCGGGCTAGCCTACGAACGTCTGTTCGTTAGGAGAACCATGGCCGAAGTCCTATCCCCCATTCGCCAGAAGATTCTGGAGTTCATCGTCGCTCACCAGCGCGAGCACAACTTCCCACCGACGGTCCGTGAGATCGGTGCCGCGACCGGACTGTCCTCACCGGCGACGGTCAAGAACCACATCGACGTTTTGAAGAAGACCGGCTACATCACTGCGGACCCCCAACGATCACGGACCCTCGTCGTGCACCTGGACTCCCCGGGTGCCGTCGAAGTCGGTCCGGTGCGTCACGTTCCCTTCGTCGGAGCCGTTGCGGCCGGTACGGGAGTCTTGGCCGAAGAAAACGTTTCCGAGGTGATGGCGCTGCCGGAGATGTTTGCAGGACGCGGTGAAACTTTCTTACTGCAAGTGCGAGGTGAATCGATGATTGACGCCGCAATACTGCCCGGTGACTACGTCGTCGTCAACGCCCAGACCACTGCGCTCAAGGGTGAGATTGTGGTCGCTGGTATTCCCGGTGAGGAGGCCACCGTGAAGCGGTACTTCCCGCAGGGAAATCGCGTCGTTCTCCAACCCGAGAACAGCTCCATGACACCAATGGAGTTCGACGCCAGCGAGATCGTCATTTACGGCAAGGTCATCTCAGTCCTTCGTCGCTACTAATCACTTCGTGAAGACGGCGCTACTCGTTACCGACGCATATCTCGTCGGACTGTCGGTCGTCGTAGCACTCGTCGTCTACCCCGCCTTTCGTCTCGTAGGGCCATCTGAGTGGCCGTCGTTTCACCGACGGCATACGAAGGCAATGGGGCTCGCGGTCGCCCCGGTGTGGTTTCTCCAAGGAGTTCTCAGTGCGTGGTGGATTCTGAGTGGCGCCGACAGACTTGGAGCTCTCGTGCACGGATCCTTTGCGCTCTTTACCGTGGTCGCCACCGCTTTTGGTGCAGTGCCGCAACATAATCGGCTTGCTGCTCAACAGTCCGCCGTCTACCAGGACAAGCTCGAGATGTGGCACTGGCTCCGGACGATGGCATGGATTGCTGCTCTGGCAGTAGTCCTTGCAAATTGACAGTCACGGCCTTCGAGTAGTTTTGCGCAATGTTCTGGACCTACGAAAACTTCCCCAACCAGTACGCGCGTGCCCACAACGCCAACTGCTCGTTCTGCAATAACGGCAAGGGAGTTCACAGGACCCAGTCGTCGGATCACGGTCAGTGGCACGGCCCTTTCACCACCCTTGAGGAAGCGCTGGCAGCCAGCGCCACGGACGTCCAACAGTGCGCGATGTGTCTCGGCGGACGCGAATCTCATCGGCCCCGTGCGAAGCGTCCAAGTACTCCACTGACGTTTGACCCTGCGGTCTTCGCCGATTCAGTGAACTCGTTCACTGAATTTCGCCATCACGACGCCCGCTACGCCTCGTTCGACTTTTGCTTCAACTACTTTCAGGGTGCGCGCGCCAACGGAACGTTGGACCAGTTACTCGACGACGACAAGGTCGAGATGACGTGCCTCCAACTCGGCTTTTACCTTGCCAGTTGGGGAATGTTTCGTGGTCGGGCGGAGATCATGCAGCGGAGTTCACACGCGTTGAAACCCGTAGTCGAGACTCTGATTCAAGCTGATTCCGCCCTGTGGACCATCGATGCACCAGACCTTCGTTCCCACGCCGATGAAGTTGTCGCATTGGCGCAACGCATCCGAGAGTCATTCGGTGAGAACGCATCGATTAGCGATACGTTGACCACCAAGATTCTCCTAGGCGTTATGGGTTCCGTGCCAGCGTTTGATCAATACTTCAGGAAAGGCTTTGCGGTATCGACATTTTCGAAGAACAGTGTTCGCAAAGTTGGTCAGTTCTATGAAGAGACGCGGGAGATTGTCGACAGCTTCGAAATTGAGACTCTGGACTTTCTCACCGGGTCTGGCACTGGCCGCCTCTACCCCAAGAGCAAGATCATTGACATGGGTTTCTTTATTTCAGGACAGGCCGCTAACTAAACAGCAGTCCCCGCATAGCTACAAAGAATCCATCAAGCTCTTCTTCGGTGACGAATTCGTCGGCTCGGTGAGCAAGTAAGGGATCACCGGCACCAAAGTTGGTCGCCGGAATACCCATCTCGCTGAGTGTGGCTACATCCGTCCAGCCGACCTTGGCTCGTGCGGGCTGCCCCGTTGACGCGACCAGCTCGGCAATTACTGGATGGTGGAGTGAAGGGGGCGCTGCGGGGGCCCAATCGAGGACCGTCAGTCGTTCTTCGGGGTCTAAGAGGTCGGCAATCAGTTGATGGACCCCAGCCACCGCCTCTTCGTGAGTACGGTCGGGCGCCACGCGGTGATTTATCACCACCGAGGCACGATCGGGCACCACATTGGGAGCAATGCCTCCTTCGACGGCAACCACTTGCAACTGTTCGGTGTACGAGATGCCGTCAATCGAGGCTTCACGTGGCTGGTAGCTCGCCAGGCGATCAATGATCGCGCCGAGGCGGTGAATCGCGTTTCGACCGGTGAACGGACGAGCCGTATGGGCACGTTGACCGTGCACCGTGAGACCGAGGCGAAGGGTTCCCTGACAGCCCGCTTCCACGGCACCGCCCGTTGGTTCGGCGACGATAGCGGCATCGGCCTGGAGTAGATCGGGTCGGAGTTGGGCGATCTCGAGGAGGCCCGATTCACTGCGCGCAATCTCCTCACGGGCGTAAAAGACCCACGTCACCTCACAGAGTCGCGGGCTGGGATCCGCAGCGAGGGCCAACATGACGGCGAGCGAACCCTTCATGTCGCAGGCCCCCAGTCCCGTCACGCGGTCGTCGTCTTTTCTGGCCGCGGTGACATCACCCGGCACGGTATCGATATGTCCCGCGATCAGAATCCTGCGAGCGTGGAAGCCTTCCGTTCGAGCAATCACGTTGTCGCCGATGCGCTCAACGACCAGATGGGGTACATCAATCAAGTCGGCAAAAATCAGAGCAGCGAGGTCGCGTTCGTTGCCACTCACCGAATCAATACGGACGAGACGCAAGACGTCGTCGAGTCGACTCACGTTGCAATCCCGTTGTCGCGAAGGATGTCGTTGAGGGCCGCCTTGTTATGACGTTCACCTTCCGGAATCCGACTGACCACCAACACGCAGGGCAAGAAGAACTCGCCACCCGGGTACTCACGGCGGCGTGAGGCGCCGACCGCAACGCAGTAGTCGGGAACATAGCCACGCGAGAGCTCTTCACCGGTCTGCGCGTCAATGACCGGAATCGACGGATTGAGAATCGTTCCCGAGCCAAGAACCGCGCCCTTGCCGACGCGCGCTCCCTCGGTGATCATGCAACGCGAACCAATGAAGGCGTCATCTTCAATGACGACCGGCTTGGCGTTTGGTGGCTCCAATACGCCACCGATACCAACGCCCCCGGCGAGGTGCACGTTGGCTCCAATCTGCGCACAACTGCCCACCGTCGCCCACGTGTCGACCATCGTTCCCGGGCCCACCCAGGCGCCGATGTTGACGTAGCTCGGCATGAGGACGACGCCCGGGCTTAAGAAGCTGCCGCGGCGGGCCGACCCACCCGGGACAACGCGGACGCCCGCATCGGCGTAGTTCGTTTTGAGGTCCAACTTGTCGAGGTAGCGAAAGGGGCCGGCTTCACTGGGCTCGAGGCCGCGGAGGCGAAAGAGCATCAAGATGGCGAACTTCACCCACTCATGGACTACGACCTCACCGTCGATGATTTCGGCCACCCGGAGCGAACCCTCGTCGAGCTTGGCAATCACCAGTTCCACGTCGCGTCGGGCTTCGAGGTTCTCCGGGGTCAACGAGCCGATCTGCTCGTACCACCCAATGATGCGCTGTTGAAGGTCGCTCACGGGTCAAATCGTACCGTCACGCCACGAAACCCCCATGTTTTCTTGGGTTCCACAAACGATACCAAAGTGATACCATTCTTCTATGGCCTTCACGCTCCGCACCGATGACGAACTCGAAACGATTCTGACTGCTCTGGCTGAAGCTGAGCACGTCTCCAAGCAAGAGGTGATTCGTCGCGCTCTCGTTGATCGATACGAACGAACGATTCACGAAGCACGCTTTGAGAATTCGGCCAGTCGGATGATGGAGCGATGGGGCGACGTACTCGATCGCTTGGGTCGCGAGTAGTGCCCATCACCTACATATCGCTCGATGACGCGATGCGAGCAATCGTCATGCTGAAAATTGGGCCCGTTCGTGATATCGGACTTTTGGACTCCGCGCTCAGTCGCCCACGTGCCAGCGCCTTCGGTGAAGACGCCTACCTCACGGTGGGCCTCAAGGCGGCGGCGCTACTTCACTCATTGACGAAAAATCACTGTCTCGTCGACGGCAACAAGCGCATTCCGTGGTTTCTCACGACCATCTTCTGCGCTGGGTTGCTCGCGTTCGAAACGACGATTTTCCGAGCGTTTTCGTACCATCACATATGGAAAAGGGAATGATGATTAAGGCTCTCGATAGTATTTTACACAACGAATTAATCGACATCGTTGATATCGTGATGCTCATTAACAAGTGGACGATTACGAAAGTAGAGCAAAGCGAAGGATATGGAAAGACGTATACCAACGTTGACTGGGCTCTCGATAAACTAAATCGAGCCCAATAGTCGAAATTATTGAGTGCTTGAGATGTTCATTTTTGGGATGATTCGTTAATATTTAACAAAATTGGAGAATTTTTGTTAGACCAAAAGCCG
>CAXBRG010000053.1:0-7615 GCA_963977995.1 uncultured bacterium
GGGCGGGCTAGGTGCTGGAGCGTAAGTTTGAATCCACCAAAGAATGAGGTACGACTCGCCATTAGCTGTCCTCTCCGTCCGTTATTCGACGTAGAACGTACGGCGGTAACGGGCGTTCGCCGACGGTCGGCAAGACGGCGTCGGGACCGGCCTCACGGCTGCTGCCAATTTCAAAGGCTCGGGTCAGGGCAATCGATCCCAGGAGCGATACTGCCGCCAAGCTAAAGCCCCACGCTGGCGACACGAGAAATCCCGCAACGAGCAGCATCCACGCGAGGCTGAGTGGGATGAGTCGCTTCCACCCTAAATCCATGAGCTGGTCGTAACGGAATCGGGGCAAGGCGGCACGGAACCAGACGTACGCGAAACAGAAAGCCACTGTCTTGCCGAGGAACCACAAAATTGGAAAGAGCCACTCGAGGTGCGGAATATTTGGCACCGGGCCTGACGGTCCGCCAAAAAAGAGGGTGACCATGACCGCCGACATTGTGATGGTGTTCATGAATTCGGCGAGGAAGAACAAGGCGAAGCGCAGCGACGAATACTCAGTGTGGAATCCACCGACGAGTTCGCTCTCCGCTTCCACGACGTCGAAGGGGGGACGGTTGAGTTCGGCGGTAATAGCGATCAAGAAAATGACAAACGGCACAATGCCGAGACGAATGAGGTTCCAGTTCCAGAACCCTCCGGCCTGCGACGCCACAATCTCGTGGGTCGATAACGAACCGGTCGCGAGAACCACGGTTACGACCGTCATTCCCAGCGCCGCTTCATACGAAATCATTTGAGCCGACGCTCGCACCGAAGAAATCAATGGGTACTTCGAGCCCGAACTCCAGCCAGCGAGAATCACTCCGTAGACCGATAGGCCCGACATTGCCAAGAGCAGAAGGATGCCAATGGGGGTATCGGCAACTTGCAGCAAGAACGTGTGGCCGGCCACCGTCACGCTATTGCCCACGGGAACGATCGTGAAAGTAATAAGTGCCGGAATGAGCGCCAGATACGGTGCCAGCTTGAAGGTAAAGCGATCGGCCTGGGCGGGTATGAGGTCTTCTTTGAAAAACAACTTGATGCCGTCGGCGAGAGTCTGCAGAAGACCAAATGGTCCCCATCGATTCGGACCAATGCGACTTTGCATATCAGAGATGACTTTGCGCTCAAACCAAATCATCAACGTCACCGAACCCATCAGTGCGGCGAAAGCGACGAGGACCTTGATGGCGGCAATCACGACCACCGTCACATCAACACCGAGGACGTAGAGCGGATCACCCGCAGCCAGAATCACACTCATCGCGACTCCAAGCGAAGGTCGATCACCGACAATGAGGAATCCACGATCCAAGAGATAAATCCGGCGTCGGTCGTCCCGGCGCCAAAGGGAATGACTGCCGTTCCGCGCGGGACGGTGGAGTCTTCGGTGACAACAACGTCATCAGTTCCTCTCGACGACGTCAAACGAACGATGTCGCCATCTTTGGCACCAAAGCGTGTGAGGTCGCTCGGATGGACCCGCAAACGAACCTCTGCCACCAGAGCGCGGAGTGCCGGTGTACCCGTCACTGATGCACCGTGATCGTAGAGAGTCCGATTCATGACGAGGCGAAGCGAGTACGCATCGGGCGAGGGAACAGTGACCTCCCGAGGTGTCAGCACGTCGAGGTCTCGTGTCAACGAGTGCGTAGTGGCATTCATGACGGGGACGTGAACGTCCCCCGCTCGTGGCGCTAATCCCACGAGTTCGGCCGAGCGAACTCCAGGGAATGCCATTGGATCTAATGCGCGCCGAGGGGTTAAGTCGGCCTCGCGACCTACCACCACGCCTTCGACGTGCGAAGCGAAGAGCGCAGTCGAGGCGGGATACCCCGCGAGGCTCATCGCGGCGGTAGCGTCCTCCGGCGAGGCCAAACCGAGATGCTGACCGAACTCTTCCGCGAGCTCTGCGGCGATGGCAATGTCGGGCCACGCCGCACCTGGCGGGGTGACTTTCGGTGCCAAGCCCGTGACGCGTCCTTCAATATTGGTCACCGTGCCGTACCGCTCGTGCGCGACCGTGGCCGGTAGAACGACATCGGCAAACTCCAGTGATGGTCCACCGTGCCCCGTTACTGCAATCAATCGTCCAGCGGAGAGTGCCGCACGTGCCAACGACGCATCGGCGACGTTGGTAAGTATGTCGCCGCCGAGCGAAACCACGACCTGCTGCTCTCCCGCGACCAGAGCGCGTAACTGCTCGAGGGTCGATCGACCCTGTTCGGTACGTGCCGTGCGGACGGGACCACGGCCCGGGCTCAATCCCATGTCGAGAGCGCCCATGACGTTCCCGCGACGAAGCGCGGGAAGGAACTTCGCCTGGGGGAAGCGCCGGGCAAAGGTTCGGATGGCCGACTCGATGACCGTGGCGGACTCGGCGATGTTGGGTCGCCCGACCACAAAGACGACACCGTCGCCCGAGTCGCCAATCAGTCGACGCGCCTCGTGCAAGTCGGCCGAGGTCATCAAAGCGCCGTGCGGGTGGGCGGCCAACTGCGTCAACGGAGCGTCGTCTGTCGCGAGAGCTGACGCCACGATGTGAGCTTCACCAGGTCGAATCGGGAGCGAGACCCGGGCCAGCGCCGTCAGCGACGAACCCGCTGATGTCAACTCAACGATGTTCGTTCGTCCCTTGACGACACCATCGCGAAGGCGGAGGAAAAGAACGGGCAGCTCTTCACGAATATCACCGGCGAGAACAACAACCGTGCATGCGTCGGCCATCTCGTTGATGGTGGCGAGTGGCAGCGCGTGGAGCAGAGCGGGGTCGAGTCCATCCCCGTACTGCGCATCAATGTTTTCCGTCGCGAGCACACCACGTAGGAATCGCTCCCAGGCGAAGGCGCCTTCGTTGGTGAGAGCCGCGCCACCAATGGCACCCACGGCGTCGGGACCGGCAGCCAGAGCGTCGTGCAGAATCGAACTCGCGGTCGCGAGGGCGTCACCCCACGTCGTAGGAACCAGTTCACCGTCACGACGCACGAGCGGTGAAGTGAGTCGCAGCGCGGGATCAAGTACCGACGCATCAGAGTTGCCCTCGACCGCATCAATCACAAAACGACCCTTGTCACAGAGCCATCCGTGGTTCACGGCATCAGAGTCCACACCCAGGACGCGAGTCAATCGGTTTTGCGAACTCTGCACCGCGACTCGACAGCCAACGGCGCAAGTCGTACACGTGCTCTCTACTTGCTCGAGGTCCCACGGTCGTGCGGTAAAGCGATACGGGGCGGCCGTCAGGGCGCCGACGGGACAAATCTGCACCGTATTACCGGAAAAGACCGAGTCAAACGGTTCGGTGGGGAATGGAGCCACCTCAATACGGTCGCCGCGACCGGCGAAGGCAATCTGAGAGTCACCCGAAACCTCCGACGCGAATCGAGTACAGCGACTGCACTGAATGCAACGTTCCCGATCGAGAAGAACTAACTCCCCAATAGGGATGGGCTTTTCGAAGTGGCGCTTCTCTTCGATAAATCGAGTCTCGCCCGAGCCGTGGGTCAACACTTGATCTTGGAGCGGGCATTCCCCACCCTTGTCACACACTGGACAGTCCAGCGGGTGATTCGAGAGTAAGAACTCCAAAACACCGTCTTGCGCCTTCTTCACCTTGTCGCTATCAGTCGTCACCACCATGCCGTCGGCGACTTGGACGTAACAGGCCGGCGTCAAGGTCGCGCCTCGTGGTCCGTCAACTTCGACGAGGCACATTCGGCACACCCCCACTGGCTCCATGCGGGGGTGGTAACAGAAGCGAGGGATATACGTACCGCTCCGCTCCGCAGCAGCAATCAACATTTCACCCTTAGGAGCCACAACGTCCCGTCCGTCAATACGGAGCGTGACCGTGGCGCGGGTCTCAGTGACGTCAGTCATGCGGGCACCCGTTGTGATCGACGTGAGCGATGAAGTCATCACGGAACATCGTGATGGCCGAGTGAATTGAAGACGGGATCGAAGGCCCTAATACACAGATTGTGGTCTGCTGAGGAGGCCAGGTGAGACCAGGGGCAATGTTGTCACAAAGATCGAGGAGAAGGTCTAAGTCCTCTCGTCGACCGCCACCGTGCTCGAGACGATACATAATGCGTTCAAGCCAACCCGAACCTTCACGGCACGGGGTGCACTGTCCGCATGACTCTCGAGAAAAGAACTTCGTAATACGCCACGCCGCGCGGACGACACAGCTGTCTTCATCGAGAACCACGATTGAACCAGAACCCAACATCGACGCCTTATTCGCAACCTCGTCTTGTCCGAGCGGAGTATCGAGATCGTCGGGTCCAAACCACGGCGCGGAAACTCCGCCGGGGATAAAGGCTTTGATCTTCTTGTCATTGGCAATACCGCCACCCAGCGCGGGATCGTAAATGAGGTCTCGGAAGGTGTTCTTCACCATCTCCAACTCGTACACGCCGGGATTCTTCACACGGCCCGAGAGGGCAAAGAGTCGAGTGCCAGTCGACCGACCGTCACCGAGGGCCGCGAAGGCCGCACCCGAGTTGGACACAATCCACGGCATGTTGGACATCGTTTCCACGTTGTTGACAACGGTGGGTTGACCGTACAGCCCGATCGCCGCCGGGAAGTACGGGGGCTTAATGCGAGGAAAGCCGCGCTTGCCTTCAAGAGCTTCAATGAGTGACGTTTCCTCACCACAGATGTAGGCCCCAGCGCCAGGGTGAACGACAATATCCAACGAGAACTGCGACCCGAAGATGTTGGCTCCCAGAGCGCCGTAGTCGTAGGCATCATTGAGCGCCTGTTGCACTCGTTCCAGACCGAGTGCGAACTCGCCACGCAAGTAAATGAAAGCTTGGCTCACCTGCAGCGCGTAGGCCGCAATTGTGACACCTTCGACCAACTGATGAGGCTCACGCTCAACGAGGTAGTGGTCTTTAAAGGTCGCGGGCTCTGATTCATCACCGTTCACGACGAGATAGGTGACCGGCGCTTTGCGCAACATCGACCACTTACGACCAGCGGGGAAACCAGCCCCGCCGCGGCCGAGCAGCGAGGCTGCATCAACCTCAGCAGCGACATCCTCGGGATTCATTGTGAGTGCCTGTCGTAGCGCACTGAATCCACCGGTGGCGAGGTACCGCGACATGGTGTGCGAATCGTCGAACTGCGCTCGCGATGAAACAATCTTGGGAGCGGTGAGCTGGGCCACTAGTTCGCTCCACCAGCTCGGGCTTCGCGGGCCAATTGAGCCGCCTCACGTTCGGTGGCGATCTGCGTCCGTGACGCACGAAGACCACCACTTCGGCGAACTCGAATCAATGTGCCGTGAGGGGGAATCTCGTCGTCGCGCTTACCGGCGCGGAGATCACTGACCAGCGAGTCAAACGCCTCGGGCGTTGTCGTACGGACGTAACGGTGATTCACCTGCACGCACGGCGCGATGTTGCAGTCGGCCAAGCACTCGGTCTCTTCCAGAGTGAAGAGACCATCATCTGACGTGCCACCCACCGCGCAGCCCAGCGACGTACGAGCGTGGTCGAGCAACTCTTCACCCCCCGCGAGGAGGCACGCAATGTTGGTGCAGACACCGACGACGTACTTCCCAACGGGTTCGAGGTGATACATGTCGTAGAAGGTTGCGGTACCGCGAACTTCCGCGGGTGTCGTGCCGGTCAACTCGGCAACCTCCGCCATTCCCTCTTCGCTCAAGTACCCATCTTGTTCTTGGACGAGATGGAGTAAGGGCAGCATGGCGCTGCGACGTTCGGGGTACAACGACACCAACTCGTCGGCCCGCTGTCGGATATCGGCGCGCAGGTAACTCATCGATCGACCTCCCCCATGACGGGGTCCACGGTGGAAATCACGGTGATGGTGTCCGACACCAACCCTCCCCGCATGAGGAGGGGAATCGCCTGGACGTTGACAAACGATGGGGCTCGTACGTGAATGCGGTACGGCTTGGGGCCACCATCAGACACGATGTAACAGCCCAACTCACCGCGAGGTGACTCAATAGCGGAGTACACCTCCCCCTCCGGGACGTGGAAGCCTTCGGTGAAGAGTTTGAAGTGGTGAATCAGTGCCTCCATGGATTCGTCGATGCGAGCGCGCGGCGGTGGCGTGACCTTGGGATCTTGCGTTCGAAAGTCACCGCGAGGCATCATGTCGAGACACTGACGAACAATCTTGAGCGATTCACGAATTTCGTTCAGCCGAATCGCGTAACGATCAAAGTTGTCACCGTACGTTCCCACAATGACATCAAACTCCACACGGTCGTACGCCAAGTAGGGCATTTCGCGACGAAGATCCCACGGTACCCCCGTTGAACGCAGCAGTGGTCCGGTCACACCGAGAGCCAAAGCCTCTTCGGCCGTGATGGGCGCAACACCTTCCATGCGCTGTCGGAAAATGGGTTGCCCCGTGAGCAAGGTGTCGTATTCGTACGTCCTCGCTTCAATGGTGTCGCAGATCACCAGGACATCGTCCTCCCACCCATCGGGCAGGTCGGCGGCCACGCCGCCAGGCCGGACGTAGTTGAGGTTTAAGCGGAGACCGGCTGTTTTCTCAAAGAACGCCAAAATCAGTTCACGCTCGCGGAGACCGTAAATCATCATGGATGTTGATCCGAGGTCCATACCGTTTGTGGCCATCCACACGAGATGCGACGAGACACGGTTGAGCTCACTCATCAGCATGCGAATCCACACCGCACGCTCGGGTACTTCAATGCCGAGCAGCTTTTCCACTGCCATCGAGTAGCTGAGCTCGTTATTGATCGGGCTGAGGTAGTCCATGCGAGTGACATTCGTTCCACCCTGCACGTACGACAGTTCTTCACCCTGTTTCTCCATGCCGGTATGGAGGTAACCAATGACGGGCTTGCACCGAAGAACTGTTTCGCCGTCAAGCTCGAGCATCAAGCGCAACACGCCGTGCGTCGAGGGGTGCGACGGACCCATGTTGATAATCATCAACTCATCGTCACGACTCTCAACGTCGAACTGCGATGCATCCAACTGGCGACCATCGAGTCGTAAGACGGCACCCACTTCACGGCCCAGTTGTTCGGGATTCGTATCGCGACGGTACGTGAGCTCTTGCGCGCCCTCACTCGTTTCAGCGACGAGCAGTTCGTCGCGGTCAATGGAGCGCACTGAGACCTTGGAATCGCTCATCGCGGACCTGGCGCTTCCTTGAACTGCACCGGAACTCGTCCAATGCCGTAGTCCTTCCGGAGGGGATGGCCCTCCCACTCCTCGGGCATCAAGATGCGAGTGAGGTCGGGGTGGTTTGTAAATACCACACCAAAGAGATCGAAGGCCTCGCGTTCGAGTGCTTCAGTTCCCGGGTAAACGGAAAATAATGAATCCACCGTGCAGTCATGTTCGGGAACCTGAACACGAATACGAACTCGCTGTCGCTTACTCATGCTGAGGAGATTGACAACGATCTCGAATCGTTCAGCCTCGACACCGTCGGGGAGCGTGCGGCCGGGGTGCGTCAGATAGTCCACGGCACACAGATCGGCACAGAGTTCGAAGCCATCGTTGCGAAAGGCCGCGACGACATCTCGGTACGCCGCCCGCGACGGGAAGAGTGCGACATCCGC
>CAXBRG010000054.1:0-7590 GCA_963977995.1 uncultured bacterium
GAGGTCGGGTAACTAGCCGAGCCCGTCAGTCGCACAGACACCGTTCCCACTGCAGATCCCCAGTAGGTCGGGCAAGCGACATACACGGTTAGCGTTGCCTCTTGCACGCCGTAGTAGTTCGGTGCGTAGGTGAAACTCGCTGGTCCCACGGCCGGAGCATTCGGTGTTACCGACAAGGTGCCTTGGGCCGTTCCTGCGGTCCCAGTGGCGAGCCCGTTGTCGGCGATCACGCTCACGGTGTATTGCGTGGCGTAGGCGAGACCATTGGTGCCATCACCGTTAATGACGCAGGTCGTAGAGGGTGCGGTTGCGGTGCAGGTGTATCCACCTGGCGTAATTGAAGCCGTGTAGGAAACAATGGAGGAACCGCCATCTGAAGTTGGTGGGTTCCAGTTCACGGTGAACTGCCCCTTCGCCGATCCAAACTGGCCGGCCGTCAAGGTGACGTTACGCGGTGCTCCGGGCACATCAGCTGTTGTAACCGTCGAACTGGCCGTCGAGGCGGGTGATACGCCCGCAGCGTTGGTGGCCGTCACGGTGAAGGTGTAGTCAGCGTTCGCAGAGAGGCCCGTCACGCGACACGAAAGAGTCGGTGCCGTGGCAGTGCATGACTTTAAGCCAGGAGATGACTTCACGGTGTAGGAGGTAACCGCTGATCCTCCGTCCGACTCGGGAGCGGTCCACGACACCGTCGCGCCACGAGCGCCGCGAGTCGCCTGGGGGTCACGAGGTGCCGACGGAACATTGGCCGTCGATACCGATGATGAGGGTGAGCTAAAGCTGCTGGAGCCCACTGAGTTCACGGCCTTGACCGTGAAGGTGTAGGACGTCTTGGTGGCGAGACCCGTCACAGTGCAAGTACGGGCCGGAGCTGCGACAGTGCAGGTCTTGTTACCAGGAGATGACTTCGCTTGATACGAGGTCACGCCGATACCGCCGTCGTCATCGGGCCCGTCCCACGAGACATCAATCTGCGTATCACCCGATGGAGTACCCGTGACCGACTTTGGTGAGCCCGGCAGAGTTGGGGTGCGGCTCGAACCCGAGGGCGACGACGCCGCGCTGGTTCCGATGGCGTTCGTTGCCTTCACGGTAAACGTGTAGTTCGTGTTGATTGAAAGTCCGGAGACGACACACGAAGTAGTGGGTGCCGACACCGTGCACGACTTATTGCCCGGTGATGAGTACGCCGTGTAGGACGTGATAGGTGATCCACCATCCTTGGAAGGTGCCGACCAGCTAATCGTCATTGACGTGGAACTCGCTACTGCTGCACTGGGTGCGGCAGGAGCCGACGGTGCCGTAGGTGCGTAGTCCCAGAGCCAGCGCTTCGTACCGGTGAACTGGTAGATGTTGCCAGAACCCGGGATGAGCACCATGCTGGCCATCCAGTCCTGAGGGCCGTTGTTGTCTTCCTTGCCCACCTTCGTCCACTTCAAAGAACTGGTCGTTGAACCGCTGAGCTGGTACGTCTTGCCAATTCCAGCTTCACCGGTCAAGAGGAGGCCATTACCAGCGCCAGCCGGTCCCATGGCGTGGGTGCCCATGGCTTCGGGGCGAGAGGAGATTGGTGCCTTCGTGAAGTTGGCGCCGTTTTGGACCCACGTGAAGGTGGACTTGGCGTTACAGGCGCTGTCCGTACAGCCGCCGTGAATCACGTTGGCCTGCAGGTCGGGGTCGTAGGCCATAGCGAAGTGGTGCAGCAGTGGCGGCGTGGTTCCCGTTGTTGTGACTTGGGTCCAGTCCGTGCCGTCAAACGACCACAGATCGCGAAGGGTCGTCGTCGTGTTGCGACCACCAAAGACGTAGACGAGCGAACGGCTGGCGTCGTACGCAATGCCGTGGTCGTAGCGAACACCCGGTGATCGAGACGTTGATACTTGGGTCCAGTTTGTTCCGCTCCACGTCCACGTGTCGTTGTTCAGCGTCGTGGTCGCACCGCTCACCGAATACCCACCGAAGATCACGATGCGACCGATGGCTGCGTCCCAAACCGCCCATGCTCCGGCGCGGGCCGAGGGGGCGTTCGCGGTTGTCAACTTGGTCCACGTTGCACCTTCGTCCGTGGACTTCCAGGTTTCGTTTTTGAAGACTCCACCGCTGGTGACTCCACCGAACAGGATGATCGCACTGTTGGTCTCGTCGTAAGCAATAGAGGGGGCAATCAGGTTGGGCAGTGTGGCCGGGGAGGTGTTGCTCCACTGGCGTGCCGCCGTTTCGCCGTGGCTCTCACCACCACCCTCATCAGCAAAAGCTACTGATGGGGCAGCCATCGACAAAACGACCACTAGACCGGCAACGAGGCGCTGCGTTCGACGCATGAACATTTTTATTCCTTTTTCGACACTGAAAATCGTTAAGTCAGTCCCACTAGATTAGGCGTTCAGTCTAGGAATATTCAAGTCAGTTTTTTACGCCCCCTAGGGCCGAAAGTCCCTAGTTCGCAGCCACTGTCAGCTGAATGGGTACCGCCGCCAAAGCCTTTGAAATAGGGCAGTTCTCCTTGGCCCCCACGGCAAAGTTCTCAAACTCCTCACCGCTGACACCGGGGACATCCCCACGCACCGTGATACGAATCTCGGTCACCCCTTGCCCGGGTTGAAAATCAACTTCAACGGCCGTCGTCAGGGTTGACGCGGGAGTACCCGCCTTGGCGAGCGCTGACGACAAGGCCATCGAAAAACACGAGGCGTGGGCAGCGGCGAGGAGCTCTTCCGGACTTGTCTTTCCGTTGGCTTCCTCTGATCGAGATGGCCAGGTGACCGGAAACGTTCCGATGCCGCTCGAGGCGAACGTTGTTTCTCCCGAACCCTCCATGAGAGTTCCTGTCCACACTGTTTCAGCTCGCCGGGTTGTCGCCACGGTAACTCCTTTGTCGTTCGTGAGGTCACAGTACCCATTCCCGTGGCCATCCGGAACGGGTGGGTGGCACCCCAAGCGATAGCGTCGCGGAGTGATTCGGATTGAGAACTAAGGCCCATGACTCCCCGTGAACCTCTCACCATCAACGGCATCGTGGTGGAGTGGATCGATAGCGACGAGCAGCTGGCCGACCTTCTCGCGACACGCGACGTCACAGTTGATTACGCCCTTGACACCGAGTTCATCGCCGGACAGGCCTACTTCACGGAACTCTCTCTCGTGCAAATCGCTTGGCCCGATCGCATCGCTCTGATTGACCCATACCTCGTGTCACTTCAACCGCTACGTCCATTTTTTGAGGGGCCGGCCGATGCGATTCTTCATGCGGCGCAGGGCGACCTCGAACTACTCGAACTCGCCGTGGGGGTTCGACCACAGCACCTCTTTGACACACAAATTGCGGGACAGTTTCTGGGGCTATCGACACCGTCACTCGCCCACCTCGTTCAGAAATTATGCGGCGTCGCCCTTGACAAGACTCACCAGCGCACGGACTGGACGGTGCGACCTCTCGCAGGTGATGTGCGGCACTACGCCGCATCCGACGTGGCGTATCTCCACACCATGAAAGAGAAGCTGCTCGAAGACCTCAGCCGTCGTGGTCGAGTCGAGTGGATGCTCGCAGAGTGCGAAGTCGTGCGCACCACACCAGCGCCCTCCACTGACCCGCACGAACTGTGGTGGCGTCTGACGAGAGCTACCGGGATCCCCAGTGGCCGACAGTTAGGGGCCCAACGATTGGCCGTGCTGCGAGATTCTCGTGCGCGCTCGCGAAATCGGCCAGCGTCACACATTCTCACTGACGATGCTCTGGTGGCCCTTGCGACCAAACCACCTCGCGACTTTGCGGAATTGAAAAAGATCAAGGGCTGTCACGCCCTGCCCGAACCGTTCGCTCGCGAGATCCTTCAACTTCTCAGCACGGCAGCTCACGAGAGCCCTGGTGAACTGCGGCGGCTGCCGAGTAGTGGCGTGGCCCCCGAACTCGAGCCCATTGTCAACATCCTCCTGGCGGTGGCGAACCAACGTGCCGTCGATCTTGACATTGATGCCAAGGTTCTCGGCACACGACGAGACATTGCCGATCTCGTGTCGCAACAGCCCACGCGACTTAACGTTCCATGGCGGGCGTCTCTTCTCACTGATGACCTGCGGAGGATTCTTTCGGGTCAGGCGACTATTGCCGTCGACGGCTCGAAGATCGTCATTCGAACCTAGAAGTTTCATCTCGGGACTACCTGGGTGTTGACAAGACTTCACCATCCGATAACCCCACTTCTTTACCGTTCTTTACGTGGCACGGTCCGTGGGCTCTCCCTCCCCATCACTCCGCGACCGTGCCCCTTTCTCCCGTGCGGTGGTCGATCAGCGTGGTTGATCCCGACGGTCGCATCGTCGTCCTCGTTGTTGAAGACGAAGCGAGTTATGTCGACGCCCTCTCCATCGGTCTGAGCGCCGATGGTTTCATCGTCGAGGCGGCGACCACGCTGACTGAAGCACGCAAACTCTTCGTCACGAGAAAGCCAGACGTCGTTCTTCTCGACCTGATGTTGCCCGACGGCAACGGTACGGAGTTCTGCCGCGAAATTGTGGCGACGTCGTCGATACCCGTCATGATGGTGACCGCTCGAAGTGAGGAAGTCGACGTTGTCTTGGGTCTGGAGCTCGGTGCGGCGGACTACATCACCAAGCCGTACCGACTACGCGAACTTGGCGCACGGATCCGGGCCGTTCTTCGACGGTCCGCAGCACCGCCCGTTGATATTCACATCACGGTCGGGGCCATTCGCATCGACAGCACTCGACGATCCGTCACTCGGGACGGAACCGAGTTAGAGATGAGTCGCAAGGAATTCGACCTGTTAGTTCTACTGGCGTCAAAGCTGGGTCAGGTTGTCACACGCGATGAATGCCTCGACGAACTGTGGTGGGGTCGCGATCTCACCGATTCGAGAACCCTCGACACCCACATCAAGCGGTTACGCCAGAAGATTGAAGCAGACCCCGCACAACCCGCACATCTCCTCACAATCCGGGGCGTGGGGTTCCGCCTTGACCCGTAGTGTCACGTCATGCGTATCGGCGACGTAGCCCCCGACTTCTCACTCACTGATCAAAACGGCAACGTTCAGACTCTTTCCGCACTCTGCGCGTCGGGTCCGGTCGTTCTGTTCTTCTATCCCGCAGCCATGACGGCGGGCTGTACCAAAGAAGCCTGTTCGTTTCGCGATCACAAGGCCGACTTTGAAAGATTCAATGCTCAGCGAGTTGGCATCTCCATGGATGACGTCGCCAGGCAAACGGAGTTCTCTACTCAACATGGATTCGACTACCCGCTGCTCAGTGACCCCGCGGGCGTCGTGGCCGCGACGTACGGTGTCAAGCGAGCGCTGAGTTTCCTCAAGGTAAAACGAACGACGTTTGTCATTAATCGCGACCGCAGTATCCGCACGATTATCACGTCAGAGATCAATATGAACGTTCACGTGGAACGTGCTCTCGCCGCCTTAGCTCAGTAAGGTTTACGACCCCGGGCGAAAATAACCGTTCAGTGGCGACAGACCACGTTCCAGCAGTTCGTCGGTGACTTCCAGATGAACGCCACGTCGCAGACTTTCTAACGTGGCGCGTCGATTGTTCTCATACACCTCATCGTCGCTCTCAGCGGCGGGATCAATCCAGACTGCCGTAATCAAGAGGAGCGATGGCGCGAGTTGCGTATCGATGACACCTTCTCGGAGCGCGTCGGTGACACCACTCGCCACTCCCAGTTGACCAGCTCCCCACGTCAGTGCGGCGTGGCGTTCTGACGCCACGGTCGCCTTGTTCACAAACAGCGTCATGGGAATGACGGGGACATTCGGTGCCGCCACGACGACAAAACCCACATGCCCTTCTCGAGGAGTAGCCAGGGCCGTCACCCACGCGGTTTCAACGGGTCCACCCTGTGATCCAAGAACGGTATTGAGGTGCGCCGCGTTCACACCGGTACCGGCGTACGCCTCCCCGAACTGGGTTACGAACTCGGCCATGTCACCGGGGGTGCGGTAAAGGCGACGCGACGGCCATATCGATCGAGTCGCAAATGTTCATTCGATACGGTGTCCGGCTTCGTGTCGTAGGCGAAGAGGCCCACGTGTCGCAACGTCGGCCCCACAATCGGACTCACTCGATGCAACGTGTAGCGGCCTTCGAAAATAAGAAGCGTCCCGGGGGTCATCGCCAATGTCACCACTCGTTCATGATGACCATCGAAAACAGACTGGACGTCGTCATAGTGTTCGTCGTGCGGCTCGCGCAACCTCGGCACCATCTCAAAATCACCGCCCACCTCCGCGTCTTGGATTGCGAGCGACACGACAAAGTCGGTTTGGTCGTAGTGCCACTGGAGTTGGTCGCCCTCCGCCATCACGGCTAGGTTCAACGCCCCGCAGGGATCGGCATAATGAAAAAGCGGCCCGCGTTGGAGCACGAGTTCCACAAAGGCCGTGAGTTCCGGTAGTTCGTAGATCTGTCGAAGCGGTGAGGTATACGGAATAACGTCGTAACCCACTGCGCGGACTCCGTAGGGCATTCGCCGCGTGCGGGGATGACCACTCGGCCACTCCGTCGACGGTTGTTCGAGCCACGCTGTCCCGAGCCCGCCCGACGGGTGTGCTCGTTCGACGAGGGATTGAGCATCACTCACGAGAGAGGCGAGTCCCGACGGGGTGATGAAGCCCGGTAACTCGGCGGCACCGAGGGCGGCAATCTGCCCACGAGCGTCCGCAATTACCTCCGTGGCAGTCGGACTCGACACGTCGTGAATGGGGTAACGCCCGAGGTCGATGTAGTCCAGCGCGCTCACCCGCCAAGGGTAGTTCTTAGAGCAAAAGAGAGCCACAATAAGGTGTTGAGATGGCCCGACTCCTGGTCGACATCACGCCACTACGGGCCAGTCGCAGCTTTCGACTTCTCTTTATCGGTCACCTGGCGTCGATGCTGGGCAACCAACTCACCGTGGTGGCCATTGCCTATCAGGTGTACAGCATCACATCATCGAGTCTGTGGGTGGGGTTGGTCTCGCTGTGCCAGCTCCCCTTTTTGATTTGGGGATCGCTGTGGGGCGGTGCGGTTGGTGACCGTACCGATAAGCGACGCATCCTGTCAGTTGGTGGTCTGTCCTTAGCGGTCATCAGTGGCGGCCTCGCGATAAACGCTTCGAGCGCTCACCCAGCCCTGTGGCCCGTCATCGTGCTGTCGGCTATCGCAGCCTTCGGTGGTGGGTTTGTGAATCCCGCCCGCAACGCGTCGATACCGCGACTCGTTGAACCACACCAACTGGTTGCGGCGTACTCCTTGAATCAAGTGGTTATTCAAACCGCGACGGTGGTCGGCCCCGCCGTTTCGGGTGTCCTTCTCGCCACCAGCGGTGTTGCGGCGTGCTACTGGCTCGATGTCGTCTCCTTTGGAATCTTTGTCATCGCGACGCGCGCCATGTCGCCACTGCCCCCTTCCGGAACAAGTCCGACATCGAGTTGGCGGTCCACCATCGAGGGCATCGGTTACCTTCGGCAACACCGCGTCGCCCAGGCCGTCTATCTCGCCGATCTCAACGCGATGATCTTCGGAATGCCCCGGGCACTCTTTCCCGCCGTCGGGCTCACCATCTTTCACGGTGGGCCACAA
>CAXBRG010000055.1:0-7556 GCA_963977995.1 uncultured bacterium
ACACCGCCCACGTCGACAATGTCGTGACCCTCGGCGACCTTTCCCTGCACTCGAGCGGCCAGCTCGTGTGACAGTCCGTACGCTCCGCACGGCACGCCGCCCCCGAGGGACTTGCCAATCGTGATGGCGTCGGGCCGCAGTGCCATGCTGCGGGTCGCCCCGCCCGGCCCCGCGGAGAAGGTGTGGGTCTCATCAATGATGAGCAGCGTTCCCGTGTCGTCACAGGCCGCGCGAAGGCCCTCGAGGAATCCCGGCTCGGGTAGGACTATTCCAATATTGGTCAGCGCGGGCTCCGTGAGAACGGCGGCCACGTCACCGTGGGCCAACTCGCGACGCACGGCGTCAAGATCGTTGAACTCCACCACTCGCGACGTCGTGGCGGGATCGACCGCCGGGGCGACGTTGCCCGGGCGTGACGTGGCGCGACCATCCGGGCCGACCACGACAAAGCTCTCATCGACCGTGCCGTGGTAGCCGTACGAGAAAAAGAGAATCTTCGATCGGCCGGTAGCGAGTCGAACCAGCCGCAGCAGCCAACGATTGGCGTCCGTGGCGGAGAGGGTGAAGGACCACTGCGGGAGACCGAAGCGTCGAGCAAGCTCGGCCGCCACCCACTCGGCATCGGGTGTCGGCATCATGGTGGTCACCCCACCGGCCATCCCCACTCGATCCGCCATGGCGCGCACCAATGGTTCCGGAGAATGCCCCGCCATAGCGCCTGTATCACCCAGGGCGAAGTCAACGAGTTCATGGCCGTCGAGCGACGTGATGTGAGCCCCTCGAGCGGCGGAAAATCCGAGAGGGAATCCCCCGGCCCACTTGTTCATCCACGTCATTGGCACTCGCGCAAACAGATGGTCGCTCGCGGCGAACAGTTGGGCACTCTTCGGGTTGTTCTCTCGGTACTTCGCCTCCTCGTCGGCAAGGAGCTGGCGGAGTCGAGAGCGGTCGGGGGTTGGCACGATTTCCAGCGTAGGTCTGGACTTTCGGCTCGAGGAGAACTACCAGCACCCCCTCTGACGTGGGAAAATGCTCAATGTTCCCTAAATAATAGGAATTTTTATGAGAAATCCACCAAATTCACCGAAAAGAGGGTAAGGATAACCACTGGTGACTGGGATCCTCCCGGTCGAATACCACGGGAAACATAAGGAGATTTCGGTGGCTGGATCCATGAACAAGACCGAATTCATCGACGAATTGGCAAACGCCACGGGTCTGTCGAAGGCAGACGCGGGTCGTTTCCTCGGAGCTTTCGAGGACATCGTCACGGCTCAGGTGAAGAAGGGCAACAAGGTCACAATTACGGGCTTCATCTCATTTGAGAAGCGCGAGCGTGCCGCTCGTTCGGCCCGCAACCCGCAGACCGGCGAGACCATCCAGGTCAAGGCGGCTTCGGTGCCGAAGGTGTCCGTTGGTGCCGCCTTCAAGAAGGCCATCAAGGGCTAAGCCCGTACGATTTCGTACATACCAAAACCCCCGGGGCATCGCCCCGGGGGTTTTGTGTTACTTGAGGAGGTAGTTAGTCAACTACGACATCGACGAGCTTGCGGCCGCCGCGATAGCCAAACTTGACTTTGCCTTCGGCGAGTGCGAACAGCGTGTCGTCCTTGCCCTTGCCGACGTTGCGGCCCGGGTGGAACGACGTTCCGCGCTGGCGAACCAAAATGCTGCCCACGGTCACCTTCGTCCCGTCAAACGCTTTGACGCCGAGTCGTTGAGCGTTGGAATCGCGACCGTTCCGAGTTGAACCGCCACCTTTGGTCTTTGACATGTCGTCGCTCCCTTACTTCGTGGAAATCTTGTCGATCGTTACCGTCGTGTACTTCTGACGGTGACCCCAGCGCTTGCGCTGATTGGCTTTGGCCTTGTAGGTCAGAGCGTTAATTTTCGTACCCTTTTCCTGGCCAGTGATGGTGGCCGTGACCGTGGCGCCCTGCAGGGCGGGACCGGCCAGAACCTTGTCCCCATCGACCACGAGAACGGGCTGGAGTTCAATAGATGAGCCTTCGGCCTCGGGACGGAGGTCAACGCGAACGACTTGTCCTTCGGCGACCCTCTCTTGGCCTGCTCCAATGCGAATTACGGCGTACATAGTTTGTCTATGTTAGCGGATTCCGGCTAGGCCCGAGGAGTCCAGGAAAGACCGGCCTCGAGGACAAACCCTCGACCGTCGCAGGTCGCACAGTTGGACGAAACCGACTCGAGGAGGCCCTCGTTCACCCGCTTTCGCGTCATTTCCACAAGACCGAGCTCGGAGATGTCGAACACCTGCGTCCGCGTTTTATCGCGCTGCAGGGCCTGTCGGAGGGCCGACGCGACGGCGTCACGGTTCGACTTGGACTCCATGTCGATGAAGTCGATCACGATGATGCCGCCGATGTCGCGCAGTCGCAGCTGGCGAGCAACCTCCTCGGCGGCCTCCAGATTGTTGCGGAACACCGTCTCTTCAAGATTGGTGGAGCCCACGTTCTTACCCGTGTTCACATCGATGACGGTCAGGGCCTCGGTTCGCTCGATGATCAGCGAACCACCCGAAGGGAGCCAGACCTTTCGGTCGAGGGCCCGCTGAAGCTGTTCTTGCACGAAGTATCGCTCAAACAGTGGCAGCCCCTCCGCGGCGGCGTCGTAGTACTCGACTCGATCGGCCAACTCGGGATTAACCGCCAAGACGTATTCGCGCACCTTGTCGAAGAGCGCTTTGTCATCGATGAGCACAGACCGGTAGTCATCGTTGAGTTCCTCACGCAACATGCGTACTGCGAGATCAAGGTCGCGGTAGATCAGGCGAGGTTGGGGCGACTTCGCCACTTCGGCCTCGATCGCCGCCCACTTCTCGGCCAGACTTCGCACGTCGCGGGCGAGGTCGTCGGACGCGACACCTTCCGCAGCCGTTCGCACAATGATGCCGTGTTGGGCCGGACGAACGTCATCGATGACTTTCCTCAGACGTTTGCGCTCGCCGTCCCCGAGACGCTTCGAGATACCGATGGTCTGCGAGTTCGGCACCAGAACTGCAAATCGACCGGGGAGCGAAACGTCCTGAGTTAAACGGGCCCCCTTCGCTCCGATGGCATTCTTTGTCACTTGGCAGACAATGGTCTGTCCGGCCTTCAGCATTTCCTCAATGCGCTTGTCGTTCTTCGGTGCACTGTCAACGTCGTCGGAATCAAAGGCCACGTCGCTGCGATACAGAACGGCATTCTTGGGGATTCCGATATCAACGAACGCAAGCTCCATGCCGGGGAGTACGTTCTGCACGCGTCCGACATAGATGTTGCCGTCGATCTGATTCGTCTCATCAGCGGCGCGAGCGACCCGGAACTCCACGAGCGAGCGACCCTCCATCGTGGCGATGTGAGTTGCGCCGTGGCTGCCGTGCACGTACATGGCGTATCGACCTTGGGCCTTCGCTCGTCGATCGCCACCACGGCTCCGACGGCGATTACGTTTGGCGCCGCCGTCACCGGCCTCGGGTGCCGAGGCTTCGACGGGGGCCTCACTCGCCCGTGACGACGCCGATGAGGAGGTGCCGCCCTGACTAGTGCCCGATCCCCGCTTCTTCCGACGGCGGTTGCGATTTGCGTTCGATGACGGGGCGCCACCGCTGGTCGGTGCCGGCCGAGTGTCGCCTATCTGTGGGGCCGGTCGGGTATCCCCGACTTGTGGGGCCGGTCGGGTATCGCCAATCTGCGGGCGTGGGGTTTCTTCGGACACGAGGTGCTCCTTACGTTCAGTTCGCGGCTCACAGAGCCGCCCAGCGCGACGCCACCGCGAACTCTCCCGCCATCAGCGGTTCGTCGCGGCCCGTCGGACCATCAATCCATTGGTGGGTCCGAGTCGCACGAATGAGTGCGAGGCTCGGATCGAGTACTCGAAGAAGTTCCATCGGTCGGATTCCCCGTGGTTGCGTCAGCAGTTCGGCTTCAAGTACGCCGTCATCGTTCATTCGGAGCGACTGGATGTTCGACCTGATGTCGTCCGTCACGATGTTGCCTTTACGTTCACGTTCCACGCTCACAACAGTGGCTCTGAGCGTGCGCTGGATTCGATCTTCGAGTTCGAGGCGGGTGAGTCCACTCACCACGATCTCCCAACGCACACAGGCTACCGCTTCTTGCAGTGACTTTTCGGATCCGTCCAAGACCCCGATAGCGGTGGCGGAAAGTCCCGGTGGAGTCCGGAGGTTGAGTTCCTCGAGGCAGCGTCGAAGATCATCCGGCGTTGTGGTGGAGGTCACCATGAACTCGCTCCCGGGGAGAGACTCGGACCCGTCAAGCCGGATGTCGACGTACTCCGCTAGAGAGGCGGCGCCGGTCGGCAGGGCGTTGCCAAACGCGAGAAGTGCGTGGGGGGAAAATCCTTCGGAGTAGCGCAGCGGAACGCGGGCCTGTCGCAAGATTCGCTCCCACACTCGGGCGATATCTCGTTGTGATGTGAAACGTAGCCGATCGACTTTCTGATAGCGAAGACGGAGCCGTGGTGTCAGGGCGATACTCACGTCGCTGTTGACTTCATTCGCAGCGCCACGGGCGTCACGAGATCGATTCCCTGACCGGTGCCCTGCGAACCACCCGCGGGCGCACTCGGTGAAGCGACGACGTGCTCAAGCCCCAGTCCGGTGCACGCACCACAGTCGTAACAGGGAGTCCAGCGACAGTCTTCGAGGCCCACTTCGGCGATAGCCGCCTCGTACTCGCCCCACAAAAAATCGTCGTGAAGTCCGGCCGAGAGATGGCCCCACGGTAGGCACTCCCCGTGTTCACGCTCGCGTTCGTTGACATCGTCGAGACTGAGCCCCTCGGCCTCGAGAGCCCGCTGCCAACGTCCGAGCGAGAAGTGCTCTCCCCACTCTTGAAACGTTCCTCCGTCGCGCCACACGCGTTCAATGACCGCACCCATGCGTCGGTCGCCCTTGCTCGCGAGGCCTTCCGCCGCGGACGCCTCCGGGTCGTGCCACCGAACCGTGAGGCCCTTCGTCGTCTTGGCCGCTTCTCGTAACAGAGAGACTTTGCGCTGGAGTTCTGCCGGTGAGTTCATTCCGAACCACTGGAATGGCGTATTGGGTTTCGGCACGAATCCCCCGACCGACACCGTCACGGTGACATGACGGTGATAGCGCTTGCCAATCTCCACCACGCGCGCACCAAGGTCAGCAATACCAAGAACATCGTCATCGGTTTCCGTGGGGAGGCCAATCAAGAAGTAGAGCTTGACGCGCTGCCATCCATTGGCGAACGCGGCTTCCGTGGCCGCGAAGAGATCCTCTTCGGTAATCAACTTGTTGATAACTCTCCGCATTCGCCACGTTCCGCCCTCGGGCGCGAATGTCAATCCTCCGCGGCGACCTTGTTGGAGGGCTGTCGCGGTGCCGACGGTGAACGCGTCCACGCGAAGGCTCGGCAGAGATACCGACACCCGTCCGCAGCCCGCCGCGGGATCCATGACTTCGCGAACGACATCTTCGATGTTGGAAAAGTCAGCCGTGGAGAGCGACGTCAGGGCCACTTCGTCGTAGCCCGTACGTTCGATGCCCCGCCGCACCATGTCGACTACCTGATTGCGGGGACGTTCGCGGACAGGCCGAGTAATCATTCCCGCTTGGCAGAATCGACATCCCCGCGTGCAGCCCCGAAAGACTTCCACGTTGAGACGGTCGTGAACCACATCGGTGAGTGGCACGAGACCCTGGCGAGGGTACGGCCACTCCCCGAGGTCACTAATTGTTCGCTTCTCGACCATCAGCGGCGCGGCGTCGTCAATCGGGAGCACCGACACGAGGCGACCGTTGTCGTAGGTTGGCTCGTAGAGGGACGGAACGTAGACCCCGTCGATGCCGGCTAGACGGCGCCACAGGTCCTGTCGAGTGGCCTGCGGGGTCGCCTTCCACTGCACGACCACTTCGGTGATCTCTCCCACGACCTCTTCACCGTCGCCGAGAACGGCGGCGTCAACGAACTCGGCGAGTGGCTCGGGGTTATAGGCGCAGTGACCGCCAATAAGCACAATGGGATCCGCAGCGTTGCGCTCCGACGCCCGCAGCGGGACGCCCGCGAGGTCGATGATATTGACCACGTTGGTGTAGGTCAGTTCCGCGGCCAAATTGAACGCCAGAAGGTCGAACTCGCGAGCGGGCCGCAGTTCATCGACCGAAAAGAAGGGCACCTGGTGTTCGCGCATGAGCTTTTCAAAATCACTCCACGGGGCGTAGCCTCGCTCCGCTGTTGCGTCCGCACGTTCGTTCAAAATCTCGTACAGGATCTGCAGTCCCTGGTTCGGCAGGCCAATTTCGTAGGTGTCGGGGTAGACCAATAGCCAATTGACGCTCGTGCTCGTGCGATGAATGGTCTGAGCACCAAACTCACCACCGATATAACGGGCGGGTTTCTCGACGTGCCACAACAGCGGCTCGATGGCGGACCAGACGGACGTCACAGGGAAACTCTAGGAGGGCTTATCGATTGGGTGCGAGACGCACCCCGAAGCGCACCGCCTTGACGGGATGGGCAACGAGGTAGTTAAACGTCTGAGCCACCACGGGAGCAGCGGCGGCGGCTCCGTAACCACCTTTCCCAATGACGCACAGGACGACGTAGCGAGGGTGCGGCACCGGACCAAAGGCAACGAACCACGCGTTCGGTTCTTGTCCGGGCGCATTGGAGGCCGTTCCCGTCTTCCCCGCGATCGGAAATGAGTTCAAGTTGAAGCGAGCGTACTGACGAAAGGCGCCATAGGCAGTTCCGTGCGGCGAGTTCACTACGCCAAGAAGCCCTTGCAGAATCGGACCGTGAATTCTTTCGGGGAGATCGACATGTCCGAGAACCTTGGGTCCGTACTGTTGCGTGACCTTGCCAGCCGCGTTCACGACTCCGGCGACAACTTCCGGAGCGTAGCGAGTACCACCGTTCGCGAATGTGGCGTAGGCGACGGCCATCTCCATTGGTGTGACGGCAGTCGAGCCCTGTCCGAACGACATCTGGAGATTGTCGCCGGTGTACCAATCCACATTCGGGAAAGCGGCCGGTGCCTCAGCGTGGAGTGCCTTACGGACCGTCGGAGAGTCCACACGACCGACGTTCTCGTCGGGGAGATCAATCTGCGTGGGCTGATCAAGGCCGTACTTCGTCGCCACGTCTTGAATCGGCGTCAGTCCGTAGCGGCGAGTGTGGGCCCAAAAGAGGTAGCCGAGGTTATAGAAGTAGTAGTCACTGGAGCCGGCGAGAGCCGTGACGAGGTTGATGCGTCCCATCCCTCCGACCTCGTCGTTGTAAAAGACGCAGCCGTGATAACCCTGCATGCAACCTGGCACTTTGTAGCTTCCCGTGTCATTCACCACCGCATTAGCCGACAGGATGCCGGTTTGTAACTGGGCCGTCGCTGAGATCATCTTGAACGTTGACCCCGGGGTGTAGAGGCCCTGAATGGCGTAGTTGTTAAACGCGCCGGTCGACATAAGAGACTGAAACGTTTTGTTGGAGAGACCCGAGACGAACTGACGCAGGTCGTAGTTCGGATAACTCGACGAGGCGAGGACGTGACCGTTCGTGGGATCAAGA
>CAXBRG010000056.1:0-7361 GCA_963977995.1 uncultured bacterium
CAAGGAGGAGCCGGACATCCGCAACATGACGCAGGAAGAAATCAACGCCATCGTTGACGAAGCCCACGCCTTCCACAAAACAGCCGCGGTGCACTGCTTCACGCCCAACGGCCAGCGCATGGCGCTGGAAGCCGGCGCCGATACCATTGAACACATGGTGTTCCATGACGACGAAACCATCGACATGATCGCAGAATCGGGCACCTGGATGACGCCGACGCTGCTGCATCGCACGGATCAGGCGATCGGCACCCGCAAGGATCAGGGCACCTCGCAGTTCGTACTGAACAAGATGAAGGCGCTGCAGCCGTACTGCTTCGAGACCTTCCAGAACCTCGTCTACAACCACACCACCGCGATGCCGCAGCAGCGCGCACTTCTCGGCGGCAATCCCAACGCCAACATCGCAATGGGCAATTACGACCGTTATCGCGTCAACGAAGCGACGCTGCGCCAAATCTATTTCTGGATCCGCGACGAAATCGGCTTCCGCGCGCCGCTGCAGGGCCGTCTCGCCAAGGGCGAACCCGCCGCGAACGGCGGTCGTTGGGGTCGGGAGCGCTGTGCAGGTGGCCGTCGCGTTCCATGCGGCCGATCACGCCCGAGAGCGGCACGCCGCCGGCCAGACTCTTGGCGACGGTGATGAGGTCGGGCACCACGCCCGAGTGCTCGATGGCGAACATGCGGCCGGTACGCGCGAAGCCGGTCTGGATCTCGTCGGCGATGAAGAGAGCACCATTGTGTTTGGTCCATTCGGCCAGCGCCGGCAAGAATCCATCCGCCGGCACAATGAACCCACCTTCACCTTGGATGGGTTCAATCAGAATTGCCGCGACGTTGTGGGCGCCGACGGTGGACTCAATCTGTGCAATGGCGCGCGCCGCTGCCTCGGGACCGCTCAGTCCATCACGGAAGGGGTAGGAGGTAGGAACGCGATACACCTCGGGGGCGAACGGTCCAAACCGGTCCTTGTAGGGCATGTTCTTGGCCGTGAGGGCCATCGTGAGATTGGTGCGGCCGTGGTAGGCGTGGTCCACCACCACAATGGCGTTTCGTCCGGTCGCGAGTCGCGCGATCTTGACGGCGTTCTCCACCGCTTCGGCACCCGAGTTGAAGAGCGCCGACGTCTTCGCGTGATCGCCGGGAGTGACGGCGGCGAGTTCTTCGCACACTTCGATGTATTCGAGGTAGGGCGTGACCATGAAGCACGTGTGAGTGAAGTCCGCGACCTGGGCCTGCACGGCGGCGACGAGTGCCGGCACAGCGTGACCAATGGACGTCACCGCGATACCCGAGCCGAGGTCGAGAAGACGATTACCGTCGACGTCAACGAGGATGGCGCCCTCGGCGCGATCGATGTAGACCGGAAAGCCTTGCGTCAGACCGTGACTCACTGACTGCTTGCGTCGCTCGTGAAGTTCCTGACTCCTCGGTCCGGGTAGTTCAGTGACGACCTGACGAGTGACTCCTACGGTGCGATCATCAACAATCACAGTGGCTCCTTCTTTCGACACCATCGTACTTCGCCGCCGAAATTTCACTTCTGTCGAGTCGTGCGACGCACGACACGGCCAGCGCGGTCAACAGTCGTCCATTCCCCCGTGGCAACACCGGATTGAAACGACCCCGTACGCATGAGTGAACCGTCGGTGCGGAACCACCGCCACGTTCCGTGGAGCTCACCGTTCTTCATTGATCCTTCGGCCTTGAGAACACCGTTGTCGTAGAACTCGTAACGCCGACCGTTCGTTACCTCCGCGATGTTGTTGAGACGAGCCCGAATGAGCTTTTTGACGACCGACCGAGGGAGCGTCGTCCCGAGTGGAATATGGAGGCTGCCCTTGGTGGACTTCATATGGGCGACGTCGGGAACGGCGGCAATCACTGACCCGGAGTGGGGTAGATAGGCACAGTGATTTTTGAAGGCGGCGAATCCGGCGACCGCTTTGCCGCGAACGGCAAAGCACGGCATCCCGTAGCTGATCGTCTCCTTTGCTTCGGGAAGTAGTTGTCGGAGTGTGGCGACCAGGGCATCGAGCGTCACGCGGGTTGGTCCACTGAACTGCGCCACGTAGGCGTCAATGGGACGGGTTGTGCGAGCCACGTTTGTACGCTAAACGGCCAACTCCTAAGGTGTCACTATGTCCGCAATGCCCGCCTTATTCATTGGGCATGGCAGTCCGATGAACACGCTGGCCACTAATCGCTACACCACGGCCTGGGCCGAGATGGCCGCCTCGTTGCCAACACCTCGTGCGATTGTGGCTATTTCGGCTCACTGGTACATCAACGCATCGGCCGTGACGTCAATGGCCGTACCGCGTGTAATCCACGACTTTTACGGCTTCCCTCAAGAACTATTCGACTTTGACTATCCCGCACCGGGCTCTCCCGACCTCGCCCGACAGGTGGCGGCGATTGCGCAGCCCGAGATCGTTCACCTGGACGACGAAACATGGGGCATCGATCACGGAACGTGGTCAGTCTTGGCGAAGATGTATCCCGCGGCCGACGTGCCCGTCGTGCAGTTGGCTATCGACGCGTCGAAGCCACTCTCGTACCACATGGATCTCGGTGCTCGCCTGGCACCGCTCCTCGACGACGACGTCTTAATTGTGGGGAGTGGCAATGTCGTTCATAACCTACGCATGGTGGCGTGGGATCGTGAGGCTCAGGGCTACGACTGGGCACAACGATTTGACGATGACGTTCGCCGGATCATGACCACCCATCCCGACCGCCTTACCGACGCAGCGTCGAGTGATGACTTCTACCTCGCCGTGCCCACGCCCGATCACTTCTACCCCTTGGCCTATATTGCGGGCCTCGCGGCGTCGACCACTACCAACGTGGGTACGTTTGCGGAAGGTTGCACTCTGGGATCGCTGTCCATGACGAGTTATCGAGTTGACAGAATCAGGTAGAGCAACAGCCGGGCTCATGGCCCGGCTGTCTGGCGGACAGGGTGGGATTTGAACCCACGGTGGCTTGCACCACAACGGTTTTCGAGACCGTCCTATTCGGCCGCTCTAGCACCTGTCCGTCGGTCAGTCTACAAGTGCTGTTTCGGGTCTTTTTAACGACGCGAAGAAAAGAACTCTCGCAGCAACGCCGCCGACTCGTCGGCACAGATGCCACCCATCAGTTCGGCTTCGTGGAGAAGTCGAGGATCGCGAAGAATGTTGTAGCGCGAGCCGCACGCTCCGGCCTTTTCGTCGTACGCCCCAAATACCACTCGTGCCACGCGAGCGTTTAACAGTGCTCCCGCACACATGGTGCACGGTTCGAGGGTGACGTACACCGTGGCGTTGTCTAATCGCCATGATCCCTGTGACGCGGCTGCGTGTCGCAGCGCGACAATTTCGGCGTGGGCCGTGGGATCGCTATCGATTTCGCGACGGTTTTCACCCTCACCCACGATGCGGCCGTCGATGACAACGACACAACCCACGGGCACGTCATCATGCTGCGCCGCGAGGTGCGCATGTTCGAGGGCACGATGCATCATCGGATGTTCGGCTGCTGACATTGGTTCCTCGCTACGGTGGCGGAAGTGGTGGGATTTGAACCCACGGACCCGTGAAGGTCACACGATTTCCAATCGTGCCGATTCGGCCGCTCTCGCACACTTCCATCGGGCTCTCGCGAACACCGGTTTCTCAGGCTAGTTCGTCACACCACGCACTGAAAAGTTGCGACGCGTGGTGGGCGGTAGGCTACAAACGCCGAAGTCGAAAGCGATGGTCGGGTCCTGCGCGACGGGCGCTCGTGAATCGAGTCAGGGGCGGAAGCCAGCAGCTCTCAGCGGGTCGTTTCGGGTGCCGTAGATCGCCTGGCCATCGCTTTGGACTCCGGACTTTGTTACGACACACCGATAGGCTCACGCCGTGACGAACTCCTCATTTGCGAGCGTGCCCGATGGCGTGAACTCGCTGTACCGGCGTTTTCGCCCTGGCCGATTTTCAGAAATCCGTGGTCAAGATCACGTTGTTCGCGCACTCCAGGGAGCGGTGGCCAACGACCGAGTGGTTCACGCCTACTTATTCTCAGGACCCCGAGGTACGGGTAAGACCTCGACTGCTCGCATCTTGGCGAAGGCCCTGAACTGCACCAATCTTTCCGACGGTGATCCGTGCAATGCCTGTGCTAGTTGCGTGGCGATCACTCAAGGTGCGTCGCTCGATGTTATTGAACTCGACGCGGCGTCAAATAATGGCGTGGAGTACGTTCGCGAGCTCGCAGCCAGTGCCTGGATAGGTACGGCGGGTCGCCACCGGGTGTACATCATCGACGAAGTGCACATGTTGACGAAGGCGTCGTCTAATGCACTGCTCAAAACACTCGAAGAGCCACCTCACGGTGTCGTTTTCGTGTTGGCGACGACCGACCCTCACAAGGTTTTGGACACCATCAAGTCGCGGACGCAGCACCTCGAATTTCGCCTGATTGCCCCGTCAGTTCTTCACGAACTACTCGTCGACGTCATCGAGCGTGCCTCACTGACGGTGGAACCCGAGTCGCTCGACGTCGCGATCCAACGCGCCAAGGGGTCGGCCCGCGACGCCCTGAGTGCTCTCGATCAAATTGTGGCGTCGGGGCTGCGACCCGATCTCCGTGCCAACTTTGACGGGCTCTTTGACGCTCTCGCTCGCACCGATGTCATCGCTGCTCTTGGGGCCGTTGCTGCCCTGTCGCGTGAGGGATGGGATCCCGAACAGTTGGCGGAGAATTTCATTGGAGAACTTCGCCAGACGTTTCTTCTGTTAACCGCGCCCGATCTCTCGTCGACCTACGGGGGCGATCGTGAACGTCTCGCCGCGTGGGGACAGCACATCGGCCTCCCAGGAATTGTGCGGGCCATCGAGGCCCTCGGTCGATCGGTACGGGAGATGCACTCGGCTCCCGACGCGACCGTTGTGCTCGAAGTGACACTGGCCCGGTTAACGCATCCCGAATTAGACGCGAATCTCACATCTCTGCTTGAACGCGTGGCCAAGTTGGAGAAGCAGATCGCTCAGGGTGTGGCGGCCCCCGAAACGAAGTCCGTCGCACCGACCAAACCCATTGCGGGGCTTCGCCGGGTTGGCACGAACCCCACGCCCCCGCCGCCCGCAACGGCACCCCCCGTCGCTGAACCGGAAGCCGCCGTGCCCACACCCACGCCCGCATTGGAAATTTCGGAAGATGAATTTCTCACGCGACTCGCCTCAAATGTCATCCCATCCCTTCTACCGACCGCCCAAGCCCTCTTACGAACTAGTGAAGTGCGATCATTTCGAGACAACACGCTGACAATCGCCTTGGAGGGACCGAATCACCGTCCAGCGGCCGAACGTATTGAAGGCGGTCTCGCGGCTGCGCTGACTCGAGAGTTCGGCGTCCGAATTTCGGTGGCGTGGGAGTTTGATGCGACCGTCCACACCCCGACTCCTTCGACCCCATCCTTCGCGGGGGCGGAAGAAGGTGACATCAGTGACGATGAACTGGCGGGCGGAACGGTCGTCACGGGGAATCTTCACGAAGAGCTCCTTCGCCAAGCATTTCCCGGCGCCGAAGAGGTTGTGTGAACTATCCGCTGAGCCTGCAGACACTGATTGACGAACTCGGTCGCTTGCCTGGTATTGGTCCGAAATCGGCACAACGGCTGGCCCTCTGGATGACCCGTCAACCCGATGACGACATTCGACGCCTTTCCGAAGCGCTGACTGCGATGAAAGATCACCTGTCGTTTTGTCCCGAATGCTGCAACATTGCCGAAAAGGACGGCCTCTGTCCCATCTGCTCTGACGTGCGGCGAGATCAGTCCATCGTGTGTGTGGTGGAAGAGTCGCGAGATGTGTCGGCTATTGAACGTTCGGGTGCGTACTCCGGCAAATATCACGTGCTGCAGGGTCTCATCAATCCGCTGGACGGAATCACTCCCGACCGAATTCGTGCACGCGAACTCTTTGCTCGACTACATGACGAGTCAATTCGCGAAGTGATTTTGTCGCTCAGCCCGACAGTCGAAGGTGAAGCGACGATGATGTATCTCTCTCGCCTCTTGGCTCCGACGGGACTGCGCGTGACGCAGGTGGCCACCGGACTACCCGTCGGCGGCGACATTGAGTTCGCCGACGTTCAGACGATCGGCCGGGCCATCGATTTACGGCGTGTGGTGTCCGAGGGTCACGCTTAACCGAAGCGGAAAAAGCAGTATCCACCCACGACGAGGCAGTAAATCCCGAACGGCCACAGCGTGTGGGTCGAGAACCACCGGGAGAGAAATTTCACCGAGAGGTAGGACGCAACGCCGGCGACAACCGACGCCACAATGGCCTGAGTTCTAATGCCGTCTCCCAGTGGGCCAAAGAAGTCGGGCAATTTGTAGAGGCCGGCCGCGAGAATGATCGGTGTGGCGAGCAAGAAACTGAAGTTGGCGGCATCGCTGTGACTCATTCCACGTAACAGCCCCGCCACCATTGAGACTCCCGACCGTGATATGCCGGCAAAGAGAGCGGCAATCTGCGAGCTTCCTACGACGGTCGCGGAACCCAGTGACATCGTCGCTAGTTCGTGGTGCTCTTCACTTCGATTAGCTCGACGCCGAAGTGCTTCACCCGTCAGCATGACGAGTCCGTTGATGACAAGGAAGAGTGCGGAGTAGCGAGGTACCGCAAAAACCGTCCGCAGTCGATGTTCGAAGAGGAGTCCCACCACCCCCACCGGAATGGTGCCGGCAACGATCAGAAAGAGAAGCCGATACGACGGGTTGGTGTCCGGTGCCGATGGGTTGAGGCGTTGCCGCAGTGCGACGTCGGTGCGGGTGAGTTGTTGCATAAGTCCGCGCGCGAGATCACGCCACGTCGAGAAGTAGTACGTAATGAGACCAATTGCCGTGCCGACGTGGAGTGCGACGAGAAATGCGAGAAAGTAACTTTCGGGCTCCGACTGGGCCGCCGCAAGTTCCGTCCAGCCAAAGATGTCGGGGAAGAGGACTGCGTGACCCAGGCTCGAGACGGGGAATAACTCGGTGACTCCCTGCAAAAGCCCCATCAACAGGGCTTGCAGCCAGGGGAGCGTGGCGGCGGTCATGATGTCACGCTACGACTTCCGACTGGTGCACGGTGACATCGGTAAGACTTCGGTCGTGCGCTTCCTCACCATTATTCGCCACTGCGCCGCGGAGAACTCCACACCTGACCACGATCGCCCGCTTAGCTCCGTGGGTCGGGCCCAAGCAGAGCAACTTCGCTCCTGGGTCAGTGATCCTCAAGCACTCGGGGCGTATGGTCCTACGACGTGTTTGGTCAGTGCTGCCGCTCGAACTCGGGAGACCTACGCACTGGGACTAGCGGGAACACCATTTGTCCGTTCGTTAG
>CAXBRG010000057.1:0-7294 GCA_963977995.1 uncultured bacterium
CTTCCGATCTTTCTCCCAATAACGACATTTGGGCTCACAGAAGATGATGGGGTCGTCGCTCGCTACTGCTTCTTGAATCATCCAGTACGCATCGTGGGCGTTGGAGGGCGACCAGACGCGGAGTCCCGCCGTGTGCGCAAAGTACGCCTCGACGCTTTCCGAGTGGTGTTCGATGGCGCCGATTCCACCGGCGAACGGTATTCGAATCACCATCGACATGGTGTAGGCGCCGCTGCTGCGGGCGTGCTGCTTAGCGACCTGGGACACAATCTGATCGATGGCGGGAAAAACAAATCCATCAAACTGAATCTCCACAATGGGGCGATAGCCCCTCATGGCGAGACCGACGCCGGTGCCGACAATGCCCGACTCTGCGAGTGGCGAGTCAATGATTCGGTCATCACCGAAATCCTTCTTCAGCCCGTCGGTCACACGGAAGACACCTCCGAGTGTGCCGACATCTTCGCCCATGAGAAGAACTTTGGGGTCGTTGTCGAGTGCGGCCCGAAGGCCTAAGTTCAAGGCCTTTGCCAGAGTTAGCGTGTCGCGACTCACAGCGCCTCCCCACTAGCGAACTCTTGCATCTCCCGGCGACCGGCTTCAACGAGCGAATGGGGTTCGGCGTACGCAAAATCAAACATCGACAGCGGGGACGGATCGGGCATGGAGAGCACCTCAGCGCGTAGTTCTCGGGCCCATTCGTCGGCCTCGTGCGCCACGTCATCAAACCACGACGTCGGTATCTGGTGTGAGCGAATCAAGTAACTCTTGACCCGTTCGAGGGGATCGCGAAGTCGCCACCACTCCACGTCGGCATCTACGCGGTAGCGCGTAGGGTCATCCGACGTCGTGTGAGCGCCCATGCGGTAAGTGAACGCCTCAATAAGTGTCGGACCGCCGCCGTGGCGCGCATTCTCCAGGGCTCGCTTCGTCACCTCGAAGACTGCCAGAACGTCATTACCGTCCACGCGGATTCCTGGAAATCCGTAACCCTCGGCTCGGTGGTAGAGCGGAATCTTTGACTGACGGCTCGTGGGTTCAGAGATCGCCCACTGATTATTTTGGAGAAAGAAGACGACGGGGGCGGTGAAGACACCAGCGAATACACACGCTTCGTGAATATCACCTTGACTCGATCCTCCGTCGCCGAAGAACGTGATGACGGCTTCGTCGGCACCATCGCGCTGAATGCCCATCGCGTAGCCCACGGCGTTCAGGGCTTGATTACCAATCACGATGGTGGGTACCGAGTGGCGATATTCACGAGGATCCCACCCGCCCATCGTCACGCCGCGAAATAGGGCGAGCCACGCGCTGGGCGGCACCCCGCGTGTCCACGCAATGCCGTGTTCACGGTAGGAGGGAAACGAGAAATCATTCGGAGCCATGGCGCGGCCAGCGCCAATCTGTGCCGCTTCTTGACCTTGGAGCGGTGCCCAGAGGGCGAGCTCACCTTGTCGCTGGAGAGACGTTGCTTCGTTGCACAGCCGCCGAATAATCGCCATGTCGCGATACAGACCTTGGATCTCGACAGCCGTGAGGCTCGACTCATACTCAGCGTGAGGAGCGAGCTCTCCTTCGGGATTCAACAACTGCACCATGGACACTTCCGCCACCGACTCCCCTTTGAGTTCGACTGCTGTCAGAAACATACACCTCCGATGTCACGAAGGTGAGGGGTCTCGATTCACTCGATGATGTCGCCGTTCGTCTCCCTTGGAATTTCCGGAGCGCCACCGCTGCGAGTGGTCAAGTGGTCACGAAGGGCCACGAGCCAGAAACCTGAGACGCAGCAGAGCGACGTGAAAAAGAGTGGGGAGTTGAACTGCCCGCCCGATCGTCGAAATAACCAGGTGGCCGTAACAACGATGACGCAACCGCCCAGTCCCGCAAACTGAAGCCGGCGCGTCGCGACGTCGTCGGATGGCTCCCTCTCGTGTTCGTGACCGTGGTGATGGGTCGCCGCTAGTACTGATCGCGTGCGAAATACCACGAGCATCACACCGCACAACAGTCCCATGGTGATGACGAGAAGCATCGCGAGGACGAAGAGAACCACGCCCCCGTGCACGTGCAGAGCCGTCGCGACCGCAAGTGCGAATGACATCACGGTCGTGCCGCGAACCGCGAGTTCAACGCGGCGCGACTCAATCAATCGCCACACAAACTGCCATACGACAATCATGATGCCTCACGAATCGGAGTTTCACCGTGGTCAACCGATAACCGACCACGGTACGCAGGAAGACCAAAAGGGGCCGGACGAATCGCCCGGCCCCTTTTGTAAAATCCCGTAACTACTGTTGACCCGACATTGGGAGTTCGCCGGCGTACTTGCGTGAGGCACGGTCATGTGCCTCACCCACCGGGAAGAGGATCCAGTAAATCGCAAATGCCAGACCAAAGCCAACAAGGAAAGCAATGTCACCTAGCTGTGGATTCTGCTTCGGGAAGTAACCGGTATACCAAACTTGATTTGAGAATAGGTACACGGACACAAACATCGAAACAATGAATGCAATCGGACCGGCGATGTTTCCGCGCCGCGCAAACAGCAAGCCGGCGACATTCGTGCCAGATCGACGAACGCGGTCCGCAAAAACCACTCCGAGCCACGGACCAATCCAGTACGCCATGACGAGCAGAAAGTCTTCGATGCGCTTCACGTTGTCGAGGAACTGCGCGGCGACGAGGTAGCCAACGACTCCCCATACCACCGCCAAAATTGCGCGCAGGTAGTGAGTCTTCATCTTGATGCCCATAGTCAAGAACGAAATCGAACCCGAGTAGACGTTCAACACATTGGCGCAGATAGAACCGAGGACGACGCCGAGGAGCACCAAGGTGCCTAGGGTGCCACCGAGAAGGTTCTTGAAGTCGTCCGTAGGTGCAACACTACCCATTCCGGCGCGAACGGCCAAAATACCAACAATTTCCAGAATGGTTGGGGCAACAATGAGGCCAAGAGCAGCGAAGCGACCGGCAGCTTTCGGATCCTCTGACTTTGGCAGGTATCGTGCGTAGTCCGCAGCAAACGGGTTCCAACCGGCGGAGTATCCGTAGATAGCGCCGAGGTATAACCAGAACGCACCAGGAAGGTGCCAGCTCTCCGGCGACGATGCTCCGGGCTTTCCGATGATGACCACAGCAGCAATGGCGAACACGATGACGAGGTACGGCATGAGATACTTCTCAACCGTCTGCACCAAGTTATGACCGATGAAGGCGATAGTGACTTGAGCGAGCGCCACGATGACCAAGCAAAGTGTGGTCGACCAGTGAGTGATTGTGTGGAGAGCCAGCGCACCTGAAATCGAGTTCACAGCAAACCAACCGATACCCGCAGCAACCGAATTGAAAAGTGCTGGAAGGATATTGCCACCCTTACCAAATGACACTCGACTCAAGATCATCTGCGGCACGCCGTACCTCGGACCGTCTTGGGTCAAGAAGTATTGGGCCGTTGCACCGAGAACGTTGCCGAGGATGGCACCGAGAATTGCCTGCGTGACGCTCAAGCCGAAGAACATTCCGAGCGCGCCGACGTAAATCGTCGCAAACTCGAGGTTCGGGCTCGTCCACACCGCAAAAAGGTTCCAGGCCTTTCCGTGACGGGCGCCATCTGGGATGGCTTCAATGCCGCCCGGCTCAACGGCGAGAATTTCCTCGCCGTAGGCCTCTTCGCGGTATTCCAATTCAGACATATGTTTCCCCCTCTGAGGTTTCGTTGATAAGTCCGTGGTCGTAGTCCGACCGCTACTGACGCTACCGATGTGGTGGGAATATTTAGGGGATTCTTACCCCCCGTGCCATCAGGATAAACAACCAAATAAATGGGATTTACCCCACGACTTCCCTAGTGAACGGCCACCATTCGCACGGTGTCCGTGACACCACCACTGGAGCCCGCCATCAAGACGACGTAATCGCCCGGTTTCACGAGACCGAGCACACGAGCCCGCTCAATGCCTTCGCGAGCGAGGTCCTCGATGTCAATGCTCGTCGAGAGCAGAACATCGTTCACACCCCAACTCGACTGCAGCTGGCGCGCCGTGTGTTCACTCGGTGTAATCGCGATTATGGGCATCGAAGGTCGAAATCGAGATATGGCGCGAGCCGTCATGCCCGAGCGAGTGCACGCGATGATCGCCGCAACCTGTTCTTCCGTGGCCGCACGCCACGCCGCGGCCGTCATCGCGGCCGTGATACGCATCGCTTCACTGCGCGTTCCAACAACTTCTTGTACGCCCAGCGACGCGCCCCACTTTTGATAGTCGAAACTGGTTTCGGTTCGGCGCACGATGCGATCCATCGTCGCGACGACAGCAACGGGGTCGTGGCCGATTGCCGTTTCGGCGCTGAGCATCACCGCACTCGCACCGTCGAGTACCGCGTTAGCGACATCGGTGACTTCCGCACGTGTCGGGACCTGGGAGTGCGTCATCGACTCGAGCATTTGCGTCGCCACCACGACTGGTCGCGCGAAACGGATGCCCTCTTTCACAATCCGCTTTTGAAGGTGTGGAACATCTTCGATTGGCATGCGAACGCCAAGATCGCCACGGGCCACCATGATGGCGTCAGCGACTTCCACGATGTCCAAAAGATTGTCGACGGCCTCCGACGTTTCAATTTTGGCCATCACCATCACATCGTCACGACCGAGCGTTGACCGGACGGCCTCCACGTCGCTCGCGGTACGAACAAAGCTCACGGCCAGAATCTCGAAGGACTCGTCACGCAGTGCCACGAGCCGTTCGACATCATCGTTGGTCGGCAGTGACTCGTGAATCAGCGAACTCGGTAGAGCGAGTCCGGGCTTCCCAACAACGGCGCCTCCCGCAATCACGCGAACTCGCCCGGCGCCGATGACTTCGAAACTCACCCCTCCGTCACCCACGTGAATCACGTCGCCGACGGCCAGGTGGGCCACGACATTGTCGCGCTCGACGTACACCACCTCGTCGGTCGACGCCTGACCAAACCCTTCGCGAAAGTCCAGCTCGTGGCCGAGGGGTAGTTCTCGTGGCTCGCTCCCAAAGCTCCCGGCGCGAATCTTCGGACCGGGAATATCAACCATGATGGCGGCGCGAGGCGCCGCAGTGCGCACCCGACGCAGCCTTTCAATGCACGAGGGGATGTCACCGTGCGCAAATGACAGTCGAAAGACGTCAACGCCGGCTGTCACCAATGCGTTCAGAGCATCCAGCGAGTCCGACGATGGGCCGATGGTGGCCACGATTTTGGTGCGACGCACGCGCAGTCCCTTCTCTTTCTTTAATTCTACGAGACGGGCCGGTTCGCTCCCTCTCGCACCACGTGAGGTACGGCCACATCAGACCCGTCAACCTCGACGACGCGAAAGTCCACCCCGTAGCACTCAGCGAGTTCGCGCGACCGTAAGACGTCGGCGGGACGCCCCGTCGTTACGAGCCGGCCGGCTGACATGACCGAGAGCACGTCCGAAAACTGCGCGGCGAGCGACAAGTCGTGCAGCGTCGCCACGACGGCCAAGCCGCACTCATCGACCTCCCGGCGCACGAGATCAAGAATCTCCACTTGGTGCCGTACATCGAGCCCCGTGGTGGGTTCATCGAGAACCAGTACGAGGGTGTGTTGGGCGAGAGCCCGTGCGAGAACGACACGCTGTCGCTCGCCACCCGAGAGACTCCCCACGTCCCGGCGAGCGAACGACTCGATGCCCACCCGCGAGAGAACCTCTCGCACAATCTGCTGGTCGTCGTCGCGACCGATGCGCATCACTCCACGGTGAGGCGTGCGGCCTAGCCCGACGTACTCCGCGACACTCATGCCCGTCGGCACCACCGGTTGCTGCGGCACGAAGGCGATCTGACGGGCGCGCGACGCTTCGCGCAAGGTATGGACGTCGTGGCCAAATACCTCCACTCGTCCCGACGTGAGGCGACGTACTCCCGCTACGGCCTCTACGAGGGACGTCTTGCCCGCGCCATTCGGTCCCACAATCGTGTGCCACGTACCCGCCGACAACGACAGCGTCGTGTCGTCCACCACCCGCTGACGCTCCGCGTGGACGGTGATATGCGAGGCGGTGAGGGCACTCATTCGAAACTCCGGAGGCGCGATCGCAGGAGCAGAACAAAAATGGGTGAACCGATTAACGCCGTCACGACACCCAGCGGCAGCTCCGACGGAGCAATGACGGTACGAGCCAAGGTGTCCGCGGCCACCAAGAAGCCCGCACCCACTAGGGCGGAGAGAGGGAGAATTCGTCGATAGGACGTCCCGACCAGCAGACGAACGATGTGAGGCACCACGATGCCGACAAAGCCCACGAGCCCGACGGCCGATACCACCGCCGCCGTGCCGAGTGACGCGGCCGCCACGACCACGAGTCGGACGCGACCGACGGAGAGTCCCAGCGCTCGCGACTCGACGTCGCCCACACTCATGACATCCAGTGCACGCCCGGCCGCGATGCAGATAGCGCAACACACCACGACGTAGGGCAACGTCACGACGACGCCGTGCCAGGATGCTCCACCGAGGGAGCCCAGTAGCCAGATGTACACGCGAGCGATGGAACTATGTGACGACTGTTGGACGAACGTCTGAGCACTGGTGAGTAGCGACGAGACGGCCACACCCGCCAACACGAGAGTGGCGCTGCTCCCCCGACCACCGAGGGACCACGTCACCGCCACGGCACCGAGAGCTCCGGCGAACGCGAAGAGTGGCGTCCAACTCGGTGTCGACAGACCATCACTGATTCCCACAATCGCAATCGTGGCGCCCAGCCCCGCCCCGGCGGCGACGCCGAGCAGGTAGGGATCGGCGAGAGGATTACGAAATACGCCTTGATAGGTACCGCCCGCCACCGCGAGCATCGTCCCCACGATGAGTGCGAGCACGATGCGAGGAGCCCGTAGTTGCCACAGCACCGTCGAAGCGAGGTCGTCTAACGGCGTCGCCCCCGTGCCGAGATGGTGTCCAATATCGCGCAGGATCCCCCCGAGGGGGAGGTCGAACGGGCCCACCGCGAGTGAACCGAGCGACGTCACCACGACGACGACCGTGGCCGCCGCCGCAACGACATTCACTCGCGAGCGCGACGGGAGTGACACTGCTACTTCGACCAGCTCTTTTGCGCGAGGGCCCGATTAATTGCTACGGCGACCTGACGCATCAAGGTGCCGAGGCGGGGACCCCACCGCGACGCCACGTCGTCATCGAGAGCCACCACGTGGTGCGATACGACGGCTCGTACGGAACCAAAGCCCGTCCGCTTGGCCACCATCGTGGCGTTCACCGAACA
>CAXBRG010000058.1:0-7257 GCA_963977995.1 uncultured bacterium
AGTCTTCTTCTTCTTTAAGCCCGGCGCCATCACCGCGATGTATTCGGGTGGTCGGGCGGTACAGTCGGCTGAAGTTGGTGCGCGAGCCCACCTTGCCGCGGCGGACGACTTCGCCCGTCGAACCTTTGGAGGGGTGGCGAGTGAGGTTCTCACGGCCTTTAATGAAGCGGCACGAGCTCTGGTCGCCTCGCTACCAAAGGGACACTGGCCCCTCGTGGATGGCTACCGACAGTTTGAACTGCCGACAGACAACGCCGCCCTCGCAATGCGCCACGCAATTTTGTTGCGGGAGCTTCGCGGTGGTGTCCACACTGATGCAATTAAGGCCGCCGGTCTGACATCGGCCGAAGCCTGCTATCTCGATCACGATGGTGCGTACTTTGCTCTGCATGGTTTTCAAGATGCCGACATCCCCGACGTAACCGACGAACTTCGCCAACGCCGTCAGACGGCCGAAGCGGACACATCGGTGCGAATGGCTGCATTGCTCAATGTCCTCAGTGACGACCAGCGTGCGGCTCTCGTGACCGGCGCGACCGCACTCAATGCGGCGCTCGCCGATCCTCAGCCGGTCAACTAGGACATGCGGGTTACCCGCCGCGTACAGCGCGAAGCCTTGCTGTCCGTACTCGTTATTTCCTCGGTCTTTCTCGCGGGGTGGGCGTTCTACCTAGCTTTTCACCTCCCAGCGTCGTACCGTGCCGAACACTGGCGCGTGGCGTGGATTGGCTTTGATGTGGCGCAGTCGGTGTTGTTAATTGCAACGGCGTGGGCTATATGGCAACGTCGTGTCATTCTCATACTCTTCGCCATCTCGTCGGCGATCTTCTTTCTGGCGGACGCCTGGTTTGATCTCACCACTGCACGCGGTGGAGATGTCACTCAGAGTGTTCTTGCGGCGACGTGCATCGAGATTCCCGCCGCAATCGCCCTGCTACTGGTCGCTCGCCGGGCGGTCCAAGTTGTTGCGAACGAATGGTGGCGCGCGGTGACGGGGAAGGATGCGCCCCCACCGTCACGACTCACCCTGCATGCACTCGCTGACTCGGTGGAGTCGTCGAGAGATGAACAATGACCGAATCCACCGACGTTGTCATTATCGGTGCGGGTCTAGCGGGACTCCGTGCGGCACAGATTCTTGAGGCCGCTGGTCGCAACGTCGTTATCGTTGAGCGTTCGACCCGCATAGGTGGACGGGTCGCGACGCGCCATATTGACGGCTTCACTATTGACGAGGGCTTTCAACTACTCAATCCTTCGTATCCCGAACTCCGCGCGACGGGTGTGCTGGGCGAACTCTCGTTATGCCCCTTGCCCGCCAGCATCGTTATTCAACGTGACGGTCGTGATCGAGTACTCGCCCTGCCGTATCGCGACGTCACGGGTTCGCTCGCGGGTGCTCTCCACGGCGCCGTTCCATGGCGTGATCTCGTCCCCCTTCTTCGCTTGGGGGCACGGGTTTCACGAGGAGCAACGCCACGCTTTTTGAATGAAGTGGACTGCTCGACGAGTGAGGGGTGGGCGTCACTCGGGTTATCACCCACCACAGTGGCGACGATCCTCCAGCCCTTTCTCCAAGGTGTGCTCCTCGAGCGAGAGTTCTCGACGTCGTGGCAGTTCACGCAGTTAGCCCTCCGCAGTTTTCTTCGTGGGGTCCCGGCCGTGCCACACAACGGAATGTCTGCCTTGCCCGCCGCCCTACGCCGCCGCGCTCCCGAAGCGCAGGTGCGCCTCGCGGAAGAAGCCGTATCGGTGTTGCCGACACGGGTCGTGACGACTCTCGGTGAGTATCACGCCCGACACGTCATTGTGGCGACCAACGAGGTGCCAGCGGAAACGCAGTGGCGAAGCGTCACGACATGGTGGTTCGCCTGTCCGCCCATCAGCGATGGTCGATTGCGCGTCGACGCGGACTCACCACTGCTGGCGAATGCTGTCGCGCTTTCGGCCTCGGCCCCGAGTTACGCCCCACCGACCGCCGGCCTAGTCGCGGCGTCGGTGCTCGGGCCCTACGACGTCGCTCAACGTGACGCCGTGCGAGAGGCCGTTGCGCGGCGATTTGATCTGGCGACATCGGAGGTGCACGACATCGTGGCCACCCCGGTCCCGCGCGCACTTCCAGTAGTGACTCGACGACGGCCCGGTGGTGCTCAGTGGCGCGACGGGGTGCTGGTCGCGGGGGACTCGACGTCCACACCATCGATTCAAGGAGCGCTCGTGAGCGGCCGCCACGCCGCCGAGGCGGTCCTTGCTCGTTAGAGCGAGAGGCCCTCGAGAGCGAGCAGTCCGCGTTTCACCGTGAGCCCTCCGGCGTAGCCACCAAGCCCCCCTTGGGCCACAACACGGTGACACGGAAGAACGATGGGAAAGGGGTTGTTGGCGTTGGCCGTTCCGACAGCGCGAAAGGCCCGAGGGTTCCCCACGGCCTCTGCCATATCGCGATACGTGACGGTGGTGCCGTAGGGCACGCCGGCGAGGGCGGTCCAAACGCGGGTCTGAAACTCCGTCCCGTTGATATGGAGGTCGAGCTCGAAGAATTTTCGTCGTCCCGCAAAATACTGCTCAAGTTGTCGCGTCGCCGCTCGGACGAGAGGACTGGGTGTGCCGCGCGGTCGCTGGCGAGTCCTCGGTAGATGGATGGCCGTCAGGCCATCGTGGTCGCCTTCAACAATCCACGTTCCCCAGGGACTGGCAACCGGGAGCGATGAGAGGGGCGACGTCACGCTGACAGCATGGCAGATGTCCACACTCGCCGGGATGGGGGTTACCGGCTGGTAAACATGACCTATGAAGATTGCGATACACAGGGAGTCTCGCGAAGGCGAAACCCGCGTGGCGCTTACTCCCGAAGCCGTGGCGGTACTGGTTCGCGACGGGTGGGATGTCCACGTTCAGTCTGGCGCCGGCACGGCCTCACACTTCACCGATGAGAACTATCGAGCGGCGGGCGCAACAGTGGCCGAGCGCGTGTCGGGCGATGTGACCCTACGTGTGAATTCACCTTCCATGGCCGAGGCGGCCGACGTTCCCGAAGGTTCGCTGCATCTTTCATTCCTGTCACCCCTCCTGAGTACCGATGTCGTGAAAGTGCTCAACGACCGACGAGTGACGGTCGTTTCCTTCGATCTCGTCCCACGAATTTCTCGTGCCCAGTACATGGATGCACTCTCAAGTCAGGCCACTGTTGCGGGCTATCGTGCCGCACTCGCCGGGGCGGAACACTTTGATCGTTTTTTTCCGTTGCTGACTACGGCGGCGGGAACCATCCGTCCCGCGAAGGTGCTCGTGATGGGCGCCGGCGTCGCGGGCCTGCAGGCGATTTCAACGGCCCGGCGCCTCGGGGCCAAGGTACGGGCCTACGATGTTCGCAGTGCAGCCAAGGAAGAGGCTGAGTCGGCTGGGGCCACATTTGTCAAACTGAGTGTGACGGCCGACGCCGCGGGTGGATACGCCCGTGAGTTGACCGACGACGAGCGGGCTCAACAGCAGGCCGAGTTACTGGGTGAAGTGGCGAACGCCGACATCGTGATCACGACCGCGGCGGTTCCGGGGCGCAAGTCGCCGATTCTGGTCACGACGGCCATGGTGGAGGCGATGGGTGAGGGTTCGATCATCGTCGACATGGCCGCCGATGGAGGTGGGAACTGCGAGTTAACCAAGGTGGGTCACGTTGTGCATCACCACGGGGTGCGCATTGTCGGAATGCAGAACCCCGCTTCCCAGATGGGCGCCTCCGCCAGCTTCATGTACGCGAACAACGTTCTCAAGCTTCTGGGGCTCTTTGGCGCCAAGGGGACGGTGAACCCCGACTGGTCCGACGAGGTTGTTGTCGGTTCAACCGTGGCGACTAATGGTCAGGTCAATCACGCACCGACGGCACAAGCCCTCGGACTAGCCCACCAGCCCATCGTGGCTCCGGTGAAAGAGAGTGAGTAATGGGTAACGCCTTGCTGCAGTACACCACCGTGTTGGTGCTGAGCATCTTTGTCGGCATCGAAATTGTCGCGAAGGTCCCGAGTATCTTGCACACGCCCTTGATGTCAGGCTCAAACGCGATCCACGGGGTCATCCTCGTTGGTTCAATGTTGATTTTGGGCGAGGCCACCACACCACTCGAAACCATCCTCGGCTTTATTGCGGTCATTCTGGCCACCCTCAACGTTGTCGGTGGCTTTGTGGTCACCGATCGCATGTTGGAAATGTTTAAAGCCAAGCCCAAAGCCAAACCCGTCAGTGAGGAGAGTCAATCATGAGTCGCACCACACTGATCGATCTCCTCTACCTGGTCGCGGCGACCACATTTCTCCTCGCCCTCAAGGGTCTCGGTTCTCCGAAGCGAGCGCGCCTCGGCAACGTGGTCGCGGCGGTTGGCATGGCCATCGCCGTGGGTGCCACCTTCTTTCATCAGGGGGCCGATGGGCAGGGTCTCGCCCATATCAACTTGATTGTTTTGGGAATGGTGATTGGCACCATCGTGGCTGTTCCGGCTGCTCGCTTTGTGCAGATGACCGCCATGCCGCAACTCGTCGCCATCTTCAACGGTGTGGGAGGTGGCGCCGCCGCACTCGTGTCGATCACGGAGTTCATTCACATAAAGAACGACCGCCCGGCCACGTACGTCACGCTGGAAGTCCTCTTAGGCGTACTGATCGGAACGGTGTCGTTCTCCGGTTCGGCTATCGCCTACGCAAAGCTCCAAGAACTCATGACGACTCGACCCGTGACCTACCCCGGTCAGCAGGTCTTGAACGGGATCTTTGGAATCGCGGCCCTCGGGCTCATTGTGGCGATTTTGGTCAATGGCAATCTGGCGCTCTTGTGGATTTTGCTCGCCATCGCCTTCATTTTGGGCGTGGCTTTCGTGCTGCCGATTGGCGGCGCCGACGTTCCCGTCTTGATTTCACTTCTTAACTCGTTTACGGGCCTGGCAGTAGCCGCGTCGGGATTCACCGTGGGTTCCAACGTTCTCATCGTTGCCGGAACCCTGGTCGGCGCGTCGGGAATTTTGCTGACCCGCATGATGAGCAAGGCCATGGGGCGTTCGCTCGGCAACGTCTTGTTCTCGGCCTTTGGTTCCGTGGTCACGGCTTCGGGCGACGGCACCCGAGAGGATGGACGCACCGTGCGATCCGGTACGCCCGATGACATCGGCGTGCTCCTCGCCTACGCCAGCAAGGTGGCGCTGCGCTACGGCCCGCTCAAGCCGCTGCTGCCCCTGCTCGAGCCGATGATGGACGCCAAGGTGGGCGTGGGCTACACCTTCTGACGGTCCCGGCCTGAGGCCCCGGCCCCGCGGCGCACGACGCCCCGGGGCCATTCTTTTGCCAGAATAATTCGCGAATCAGCAATGGTGAATGAATGTTTGACTGGTTTATTGTTTTTCGGTCAATCTTTACAGTTCATCCCATCGATGAGCCGAACGCAAAACCAAGCGACTCACCGAGGTGGGACAAGACGAAGCCAGCAAGCAAGCGCTGACTTTTCGCCATGCCCCGACGTCCAACTCCACCTCAAGCAGTACTTCATCATGAACCGCACCACCCGCACCTTCATCGCCGCCGCCCTGACCATCGCCGCCGGCGCCTCCTTTGCCCAGTCCAGCCGCAACATCCCCCCGAGCTGGGCCAACGAAGAGATGAAGCCCTTCACCTCCACCGTGAGCCGTGAGCAGGTCCAGGCCGAGCTGGCCGCCGCCCGCGCCAACGGCACCGTCGACCAGTTCGACTCGCTGGCCTACCTGAAGCAGGATCACCTGGGCAACCCGGTCGCCGCCGCCGTCGCCAAGGTCCGCGAAGGCGCCTCCAAGGTCGCCGCCACCCAGACCAGCGGCATCAGCCGCGAGCAGGTCCGCGCCGCGCCACACCTCATAGGCGAGGTGGATGCGGAGGACCGGCTTTTCCTTCAGGGTGGTGACGATCGTGAGGGTGTCATCGTAGACCGCGGGCTTCAGGTAACGGGCCGAGACCTCCAGCACGGGCAGGCGGAATCCGGCGGCCTCGAGGTCGCGGTAGGGCAGGCCGATCTCCCTCAGCAGGGTGGTGCGGCCGAACAGGTGGTCCCGGGTGAGGATCCGCCAGCCAGCCATACCCGCAAAGTTATTAGGGTTTCTGCGGTTTGGCGAAACCAGTTGACCTGTCGTAGGGCGGTCGTATGCTGTTCGAACAGATGTTCGAAAGAGTCGATGATGCAGGTCCAGACCAGCTCCACGGGGCAGCCCACTGGCTTTCGCTGGGCGGGTCGCTGGTACGCGGTGCTCACCGTGTTGTTCAGCTGGATGGAGTCAGCCGCTTGGTGGCGTGCTGGCACCGCCGATGCCCGGGTGTGGCGAGTCGAGGCCCGCGCGCTGCGCACGGGGCGTGACGGCGTGTACGACATCGCCGACTCGAACGGGCACTGGGATGTGCGACGAGTGATGGATTGAGACAGATGGCGAGCACGAACTCGAGTCACGATCTGGTAGCGGCTGCGCTGCGCAGTCTGGATGTGGCGATCACCGCGACTAGGCCCGCAGAGCGGTTTGCCGCAGCGCATCTGGCTGCGCTGCGCGCCGCTGCCGCGTTGGTGGCCGCGCACGCTAAGCCGTCGGGCCGCCGGCCGACCAGCGTGTGGCTGCTGCTGCCGCGCGTGGCACCCGACTGCGCTGACTGGGCCGCCTACTTCGCTGCTGGCGCCACCAAGCGTGCCCTGGCTGAGGCAGGTGTGTCGACTGTCGTCAGCGAGCGTGAGGCCGACGACTTGGTGCGTGGCGCGCACGATTTCATCAACCTGGTGGCTGACCGGCTGCGCGACCTGCTCGAGCTGCGCGCCCGGCTGCAGGTGAAGTCGCACGCCGCCGAGGTGCTCTACGACTCGGCCGACCCCTACACCCGCAAGGTCGTGATCGACCGGGGCAGCACGCAGGGCGTGGTGCTGGGCTCGCCCGTGGTGGACGACACCGGAGTGATCGGGCAGGTAACGCGCGCCTATCCGCTCACGTCCGAGGTGACGCTCGTGACCGACAAGGATGCCGCCATCCCCGTGATCAACACGCGCACCCAGCAGCGGGGCGCCGCCTTCGGCCACCCCAACGACGGGGGCATGGAATTGCGCTACATGGCCGCCAACGCCGACGTGCAGGTGGGCGACATGCTGCAGACCTCGGGCATGGACGGCGTCTACCCCACCGGCCTGCCGGTAGCCAAGGTGCTGCGCGTGGACCGCCGCGCCGACTCGGCCTTCGCCAAGATCGTGCTCGCGCCCATCGCGCGCCCCGACAGC
>CAXBRG010000059.1:0-7186 GCA_963977995.1 uncultured bacterium
TCGGCGGCGTCACCAGCGACATCGTCCGGCCGTGCCGTTCGGCGATGCCAGCCCGAGACGGCGGAAGAAACGGCCGCGATATCGCTTTCAAGGGGTGCGTCAAACCGAGAGTGATACGTCGCGTGATCGCCCACGACGTTGATCAGGGGAACGTGGGCTCGCCGAGCGTTGTGCAGGTTGGCGAATCCATTGCCGAGCCCCGGCCCGAGATGGAGGAGTGTGGCGGCCGGCCGGCCAGTAACGCGAGCGTAACCGTCGGCAGCGCCGGTGACCACTCCTTCAAAAAGCCCCAACACACCACGCATTGACGGAACATGGTCGAGAGCGGCGACAAAGTGCATCTCGCTCGTACCGGGATTTCCGAAACATACGTCGACGCCGTTGGCTTGGAGTGTTGATAACAGCGACTGAGCACCGTTCATGGCAGTGGCCTTTCATCAAGTAGTCGGTAAGGGTTGAGAAGCCCTTGGGGATCAAATACGTTCTTTATGGCCCGTTGTAGTCGTAGTGAGTGCGGGTCCGTGAGTGCGAGGAACGGGGCTTGCTTGTCTCGTCCGATGCCGTGTTCGCCTGAGATTGCGCCACCGATTGCCACGCCACGGGCGAAGAGCTCGTGGAGAAATCGGTGTCGCTTTTCATCGTCGGCTTGATAGACGGAGAGGTGAACATTGCCATCGCCGACGTGTCCGCATCCGGCGATGAACGTCTCGAATTCACCCGCGAGCGTGAAAATCTCACTCAAGTAGTGAGGAACTGCGCTCCGCGGGACAACGACGTCAATGATTTCGTGGGCTCCCGCTTCTTTGGCCACCCAGAAGGCCTGCTCACGCGCCTCGATTAGGCGCTGCCCCGAGCCATCGGGTAAGACGTAGACGTCGAGCGCCCCTGCCTCCATGACGTGGTGGGCGAGGTACTCGAGGTCGCTGTCCAGCTGTTCTCGCGTTCTCGTCTCGAGAACGATGACGAGGTACGCCAGCGTTTGCTCCACAATCGCCGCGTCGACGCCGAGTTCTAGACCCGCCCGACTGGTGACTGATCCCATGGTGAGAACATCGAGGTACTCCAAGATGGATGGCTGGAGGCCACTCGCGACGATGCTTGGCACCACCTCGGTGACGTGGTCGAGCGTCGCGAACGGTACAAGAACGGTCGCTCCGTTGGTAAAGCGTGGCGAAAGACGCAGTGTGATTTCGGTAACGAGCGCCAAGGTTCCCTCGCTGCCAACGAGCAGTTGCGTGAGGTCATAGCCCGATGATGATTTGACGACGGGAGCGCCAGTTCGCAGGACGGTGCCGTCAATTAATACGGCTTCGAGTCCGAGGACGTGCTGTCGGGTGACCCCATGCCGAACGGCCCGCATTCCACCGGCATTGGTATTGATGTTGCCACCGAGTGAGCCTGACATTTCGCCGGGATACACGGGGTAGTGGAGGCCGGTCGCGGATAAGACGTCGTCGAGTTCACGCAGGGTAAGACCTGGTTCAACAACGGCCACATGGTCGTTCACGTCAATGGACTTCACGGCCTTCATGGCGTCAAAGCACAGAACGATGCCGTCGGTAACTGGTTTGGCACCTCCCGACAGGCCCGTCCCAGATCCTCGGGGTGTGAGAGGGACACCGAACTCCGTGGCGATTTTTGCCACGGCAACGACATCTGCAGTAGTGCGAGGTCGGACTACGGCACCCGGCACGCGAGGCTCGGGGTGAAGAGACTCGTCGTGGAGATCATCCGGATTGACGGCGTCGCCCGAGCGAACCTTGTCGTCCCCGAGGACGTGGCGGAGGGCGGAGAGAACGTCGGTCACTAGAACGTGACGATAGTTCGCTTTAGCGCTCCCCGAGTTGTTGGCGTACGGCGGCTAGTCGAGCACGCCGGGCGTCGCCGGTTAATGGCGCATGTGTGTCGCGAAGTTGTTGAACGGTCATTTCGATGGGGCCGAGGAAGCGCGAGGGGAGCTTCTCCGGAGTCCGAGGATCGTGGCGTCCTCGATTCCACGTCAGCAACACGGCGTCTTCGGCCCGGGTGAGCGCCACGTACGCGAGGCGTCGCTCTTCGGCAATTTCTTCGTCGGTCGTGGCATTGAAATGCGGGAGCACGCCTTCGGCCAGCCCGATTACTGCGACGACTTGCCATTCGAGCCCCTTGGCGCGGTGAATCGTCGAGAGGGTGATGGCGTTCACTTCCGTTTTGTCGAACCAGTGATTCGCCCCGACATCACCAACAACCACATCGGATCCTGGGGAGTAGTCGGCGCCTTTGCGCTCAAACGGAACACTGAGATCTCTGAGTGCATCTGCCACGGCGATGAGTTGCTGGTTGGTGCGAGCCAACACGGCCATTGCGCGCCAGGGAGTACCCGGTCGGTAGTGGCCGACCAACCACGCCGCGACTTGTCGCGCCTCTTCGTCATCTGTGTCGTAGGCACGTATGAGAGGAATCTCACCCTCTTCTTTTGCCGGCGTGATTCCTGCGGCCCCCTCATCGAGCAACGTATCGGCAACAGCAACAATGTTGGCCGTAGAACGGTGATTACGGGTGAGGTCGAGAACTTGAGTTTCGGGCCATGTGGCAATGAGATCTTTCAAGAGTGCGGGACTTGCCCCGTTGAATCCATAGATCGACTGGTTGGGGTCCCCAACGCAAAAGAGTGTGGGGTCGTCGCCGGCCATGAGCCGCAGCAATGAGAATTGCAGAGGATTCATATCCTGGGCTTCGTCAACAAATAGAGAACGGTGACGATGTCGGAAACTGGCCAACGCCGCCCGCTCGTCGCGGAGAATTGCAATCGCTTCCATGAGCAAAAGATCAAAGTCCACCACGCCGCGAGCCGCACAGAGTCCGACGTAGCGATCAATGATGTCGGCCATCTGAGCCGGGGGGACGGGCGTCGTCCGTCGATTCCGTGATGCACGTCGACCATAGGTAGTTCCGTTGAAGCCCTGACTCAGCGCCCACGCAAGTTCTTGTTCAATTTTGGCTAGTTGCCAGTCCTGAAACGTCGGTTCACCGGCCTCCGACATTTGAGCCATCAAGTCACGTAGGAGTTTTCGACGACTCGGTTCGATAACGAGCTGTTTTAAGTTGTTGTCGCGACGAAAGTCGGAAACGATATCGATGGCCGCCCGGTGAAAGGTCCCCGCCTTGATTCCCCGCATGCCATTGCCGTAGAGCCGCTGGCGAAGTTCATCGGCTGCTTTGCGAGTAAAGGTCATAGCGAGAATATGGTCTGGTTCGAACTCCTCGGTGGCGAGTTGGCGCTGAATGCGCAAGGTAAGGACGTGGGTTTTGCCGGCACCGGCCGTGGCGCGAATCAATAACTGTCGGTGCGGAGACATCACTGCTTCGCGCTGTTCAGCCGTCAGACCGACGAGAAGCGATTCGCTAAATGAGAGCTCTGTCACCAAAGAAACGCTACCGCCCGGCTGTGTCGTGGTCGATAAGTCGTAACGGTCGTCAGTAACCTGAGTTTCATGCTGACGGCATTCGCGGGGGGCAGTGTCTTTGGGGAGCGCTGGGGTGACGGCCCCCCCGCAGTCGTGTGGCTCCATGGCTGGGGTCGCTCGAGTGCCGACTTTCGTCCCGCTGCATCGGCGCTCTTGGAGCGAGGCATCTCATCGATCGCGGTGGACCTACCGGGTTTTGGCTCGTCACCATCTCCGTCGCAACCGACGGGAGCTCGAGGGTATGCCGACCTCATCGCTCCGGTGCTCGAAGAGGTGACCGACGGTCGGGAGATTGTTCTTGTGGGTCACTCGTTCGGTGGACGCATCGCAGCGGTCCTGGCGTCAGAACCTCTGTCCAGCCTTCGTGGCGTTGTCTTTACGGGTGCTCCGCTCATCAGGCCGACCGGGGTGACAACGAAGTCGCCAATGCCCTACCGGGTGATTCGCGCCCTTGCGAAGTGGCAGCTGGTGTCCTCGGATCGCCTGGAACTGGCGAGAAAGAAATACGGTTCAGCCGACTACGCAGCCGCCACGGGTGTGATGCGCGATGTCCTCGTGCGAACCGTCAATGAATCCTATGAAGTCGAGCTGCAGAAGATTCGGGTCACGACGATATTCGTCTGGGGAGGCGAAGATCGCGATGTCCCACCCGTTATCGCCGAGCACGCGGCCCGCCTGATGAGTGCACGAAACGAAATCCGTGTCGAGCGCGAGTGTGGTCACTTGCTGCCACGAGAACGACCGCTTGCGCTCGTTGATGCTGTAATGGACCTTCTGTGATCGCGCGACTCGATACGACTCTTATGGTGATTGGCCTTACAGCCGCCTCGGTCTTACAGAGTTTTCGCTGGCTGAGAGTGGCGCAGCGCGAACACTACATACCTGGTTCTGTCGTTCGCTTCGCCGTTCGGTGGATGGTTCAACGACGTCAGGTTCCACTGTTCTGTGGATTGCTGGTGGGTACGAGCACCCTCTTCGCCCTTCGTCCATCGCTAGTCGCCGTTGGTGCCGTGGTCTATGGAGCGTTGATGCCGCGCGGTCTGGGGATTAAGGGACGCACTTCGCAACTGACGTGGACTCGCCGACTCCGTACGCTTGCCGCCGTCACAGGTGCGCTCGGCGGAATGGTGGTGGGATTGCTCGTACTCGTGGGACGCTTCAGCGAATCCCTGAGTTGGGTGTTGGCGGGTTGTGCGGTCGTCGGTCTACCTGGTGTGGTCGATATCGCCACGCGGATCACCGCACCTTTCGAACGCCGTGCCGCACAGCAGTATGTCGATGAAGCGTCGAGACGACTTGCGTCGGTGCGGCCCCGGGTCGTCGCGATCACGGGAAGTTACGGAAAGACGTCCACCAAACATCATTTGGCCGAACTCCTTGGTGCGTCATCGGGTGTCGTGCCCACACCGAAGAGTTTCAATAATCGCGCCGGGCTCTCACGAGCAATCAATGAGCACCTCGGTGATGACACTCAGATATTTATTGCAGAAATGGGGACATACGGTCCCGGTGAAATTGCGGAACTATGTGATTGGTGTCCTCCCGATATTGCCATTGTGACGTCGATTGGACCAGTCCATCTCGAAAGAATGAAATCACTCGATGTCATTGAGGCTGCAAAATTTGAAATAACGGCTCGAGCGGCAACGGTGGTACTCAATGTTGATGACCCGCGCCTCGCCGGATGGGTAGAGACTCTGCGGTCACTCGGCAAGCGAGTGGTGTCTGCCGGCACTACGCGGGACTGTCAAGTGGCGGTCGTTTCTGAAGGGGAGCGTTGGCTGATTACCCGCGATGGCGTCGTGGAGTCGGAAGTTCTCCCCATTATGGGAGTGCAACCGTCCAATGTGGCGTGCGCTGTTGCTGCAGCATTTGAATTAGGGCTCAGTGTGTACGACGTCAGCACTCGCATGACCCATCTCACTCCTCCTCAGCATCGACTGACCGTGGTGCAAGTCCCTTCGGGTCTCACCGTGATTGATGACACCTTCAACGCCAACCCCACGAGTGCGGCTGTGGCGCTCCAGACGCTCACTGACCTCCCCGTTGGTGGTCGACGTGTTGTGATCACTCCCGGCCTCGTTGAACTTGGTGAACGCCAGGCCGCGGAAAACCAGGACCTCGGCGCCCATGTTTACGCTGCCGAGTGCGAATTGATCATCGTGGCTGACACCAACTATGCGGCGTTGCGAAAGGGATTTGGTCCAGGGGCGCATCACGTGGCAATTCGTGAAGACGCAGTCACGTGGGTGCGGGAAAACCTTGGCGGTGACGATGCCGTCTTGTATTTGAACGACCTCCCCGACCACTACCCTTAGACACCGATGAAGGTGTGGCGCTCGTGTTAGGTGTTGTCTTTGGCGGTCCCTCGCCGGAGCACGATATTTCAATCCTGACCGGCCTTTTGGCACTCCGCGAGCTCGAAACGTCGGTCGGTGAGGTCGTCGGTCTCTACTGGACAAAGTCGGGGGCATTCGTGAGCGTGCCGAACGGCGTGGAAGCGGAGGCATTCACTGAGGGCGTCCCGGCCGGCTCCACGGACGTCGAACTACGCCTCGGCTCGACACCCGGCTTCTATGTTCCCTCTGGTCGGTTCGGTCGTGAACGGCCACTGCCACTCGATGCAGTGGTCGTTGCGACGCACGGGGGGCCGGGAGAAGACGGCACCCTTCAAGGACTTTTGGACGTGATGGGTATCTCGTACACCGGACCGCACGTGGCTGGTGCCGCCCTCGGGATGGATAAGTGGGCTTTTGGCGCCGCAGTGTTAAGCGCACAGCTTCCTTCGTTGCCGCGCGCCCTTCTCACGAAAGAAACCACGGACCTCCCATTCGCTGGACCATACATCTTGAAGCCACGATTTGGTGGATCGTCGATTGGTATCGATGTCGTGGCCGATCTCGACACAGCCCTCGCCCGCCTCCGCACGAATACCCATTTTGAACGCGGGTGTGTCGTGGAACCGTATCGCCCCGATCTCAGCGACATCCAAGTAGCGGTGCGGTCGTTTCCTCACTTGCAGTTATCGGCAATTGAGCGACCGCTGCGCAGCACGCAGAACAGCGAAATCTTGAACTATCGCGATAAGTACGTTGGTGGCGAGGGGATGGTCTCGGCGCCACGGGAACTTCCTGCTCAACTGCCCGCGGCGCGAGCCAACGAAATCCGCACGCTGACGGAGCGGGTGGCGAATCTGGCGATGCTGCGTGGCGTGGCACGTATTGACTTTCTTATGAACGAGAACGAGTTATACGTCAATGAAATCAACACGGTGCCCGGTTCGTTATCGAAGCATCTCTTCATTGAGCCCCTCATCTCATTCTCGGAACTTCTGCGAGACCTTGTCGCGGAAGCTACCTCCCGACCGGCTCACCGATACTCCACCGCAGGCGCCGACGGATTAGTGTTGCGCTCAGCGCAATCCATCGCCTCGAAGTTGGCCTAGTAGTTCAGGGTCGGAGTTTTCGACGGATCCTGCGAGAGGGTGCAAAGCGTCAAATCGTCCTATCGCATCTCGAGCGAACCACTCGAGATGCGGGTCTCCGGAAGTCTCCGCAATTTCTAATAGCTCAACCACGGCGCTTTCAATGTGTCGTTGCGCGCGCTGATGGTGTCCTTCGGCGATAAACCATTCGTAGCCTCGTGGCTCGCCTACTAGTGGCTCTCCGCGAATGAGCGTGAGTGCATTGACGAGTGCATCACGACGCACGGCCGGATTGGCACCGCGGGTTGATTCAATA
>CAXBRG010000060.1:0-7149 GCA_963977995.1 uncultured bacterium
CATCGATATCAACATCATCTCGAGCGACCTCGCCGGACAGACCATGGCGAGCGCCCCGCGTTACCAGCGAACCCTGAACGTGATGACCGCGCTCGACGAACTTCTCCGCGGCGAGTCGAGTGAGTGGGACACCCCCGATTTCTCGTTTCGGGCGACTCCGCCACGTATCGCATCTGGTCACCGCCCGCCGTTTTATTTCGGCGGGCTATCACCCGACGCACGTGATGTGGCGGCTCGTATGGCGGATGTCTATCTCATGTGGCCCGATACGACCCCGGCAGTTGAGGAAATCATTCGCGATATGCGAGCGAGGGCGCAGGCGTATGGCCGCACCCTTCGATTCGGCTACCGCGTGCACGTCATCGTTCGCGAAACCGAAGCGGAAGCGCGGGAACACGCGGAGTATCTCGTGGCGGCGCTCGATGATGAAATCGGTCGCGCCATCCGTGCACGGTCGCTCGATGCGACATCGGTCGGTGTCGCCCGCCAGAGCGAACTCCGCGACGGCGCCGACGAGGACGGATACGCCGAACCTCATCTGTGGACCGGCATTGGTCGGGCCCGATCGGGCTGCGGGGCGGCAATTGTGGGCTCAGCCGAGCAGGTGATCGAGAAGATTCAGAGCTATCAACGACTCGGTATTGAGGCGTTTATTTTCTCCGGATACCCCCACCGCGAGGAGTGTCGCTACGTAGGTGAGCTGGTCTTGCCGCATCTCACGCACGCCCCCCTGTACTAGAGAAGCTCACTCATCTCCACGACCCGGCGTTCGTCGATGCTGCGGTGCGCGGCGAGGCCCATCAGAACGGACCAGAATCCATCTTCCGCCCCCACGAGGGCCGGGGTTCCGTGGCGCAGCGCGTCCGCGAAGTCGAGGTGTTCGAGGAAACTCGCACCATGGTGGAAACCTTCCACGAGTACTCGGTCGTCGGTAATAACCCGTTCAGTCACTCCCGACCCCCAACCGGACCGTTCTCCTACTCGGACGATGCCCGACGGAATAAATGCCTCCGCCTTACCGCGTTGACCCACGATGCTGACTTCTTCGTTGTTGACTGTTCCTTCGGCGAACATTGAGAGGTCGAGCGACGCGCGAACACCGTTGTCAAACTCCACAATGACGAAGGCGTTGTCCATGATGTCGGACCGGCGTCCGTCGTAGGTTTCGTCGAGGTGATTGAAACGTTGATCGCCCGAAGCCATGACGCGGACCGGGTTGGCCTGGGCGATGAGTCTCATGAGGTCAAAGAAGTGGCAGCACTTTTCAGTCAAGGTCCCACCAGTATTTGCCGAGAAGCGATTCCAGTTGCCAACCTTGACTAAGAACGGGTGTCGATGTTCACGAATGGCGACCATGGCGATGTCACCGAGCGCGCCCGTGGCGGCTACGTCGATGATGTGACGCACCGGCGGCATGTAGCGATATTCGAGTCCCACCCAGAACACCGACGGGTACTTCTGCGCCGCTTGGTAGATATGGTGGACATCATCGGCCGTCGTGCAGAGGGGCTTCTCCACGAGAATCGCCTTGCCGGATTGCATGACCTCATCGAGGACCGCTCGATGGGTGAAATTCGGTGACGAGATGACGTAGGCGTCGCACATATCGGCGGCGAGGAGGTCGCGATAGTCGAGGAACGTGGCGAGGGGGCGTTCCTGGGCCGTGAAGATCGCCCCGTCCAGTGACTCTTGCACGGGATCCGCGGCGGCCACGACACTGACCCCGGGAATCGCATTGAGGTTGCGTTGGTGTTCGAGCCCCATCATGCCGGTGCCGATGAGTCCGTAGCGCAACGTGGTCACTTCTCGAGTCCTACTTCTCGATCGCGAGCCGTCTGCGAGAGGTGGAATTGGGTGACCCCGATGGCGAGAGACGCCGCGAGACAGACGTGAATCTCGACGAGCACGACGGGAAGATGCGTGACGTACTGCACACCTCCGACTACTCCCTGCACCGCTCCTATCGTGGCTAAGCGCCGAACGCCTCGCTGCAGACGTTCGGGGGCGTCACTCTTCCAGACGAGCAGGAAGAGACCAATCACTATCGACACCAACATCACCGCGGCGAGCGAGTGAATCCACGCCACGTCACTCAGCGAGAAGGGAAGTCGGCGTGCTCTCATCTGTCCTCGCGCCGAGCCCGCGTGCGGACCCGATCCGGTGGTTATCGTGCCGGCCACCACCGTGAGGATGAAGGGGACCCAGAGAAGGCGAGCAATCCGCCGGAACCGCTCATCGCGAAGGTCCGCGCGGGTGCCGGGGCCGTAGAGATACTTCGATCGGTGATACAAGATGGCGCCCGCAACCACCATGCCCAACGACACGATGAGGTGGGACGACACCAACCAAGGGTTGAGCTTGGTGTAGACCACGACGGCACCGAGGAGAGCGTCCGCCACGACGCCGACCACGAGGAGCCCGGCGAAGAGAGTGAGATCGCGGCGGTAGGGCACTCGACGCACGGCCGCTAACAATGTGGCGACCGTCACGAGAGATAACGCCACGGTGACAAGTCGATTCGCGTATTCCACCGCGGGGTGCAGACTCCATGAACCCGAGATCTGACCGTGGTAGCACGTCGGCCAATCAGGACATCCGAGACCCGACCCCGTCAATCGCACTGCCGCCCCCGTGGCGATGATCAAAATCATGGCGATAAACGACGCGAGGGCGAACCAGCGAAAGGTCCGAACTGACACTTGAGGAATCCTCACGTCGTCAGCCTAGAAGTGTCGCCTCGTAGGATGCAGAAGTGACTTCAGCGCCCGCCGCCACTCGCTCCCGGTGGGGAACCATCATGGCGTACATCGCCTTGACGAAGCCACGAATTATTGAGCTCCTTCTCGTCACCACGGTGCCCACCATGTTTGTGGCGCAACGTGGGTGGCCCGATCTCGGCCTGGTCGTGGCGACGTTGATCGGTGGTTCCTTGGCAGCCGGTGGTGCGAACGCGTTCAACATGGTCATCGACCGCGACATCGACGCCATCATGGAGCGAACCAAGGGCCGTCCACTGGTCACCGGCGCGATGACGCCCCGAGCGGCCACCGTGTTTGCCGTGGTCATCGAGGCCGTGTCGTTCCTTGTTCTATGGACCTGGGTCAACCTGCTATCGGCCCTGTTAGCTCTTTCGGCGACGGCGTTTTACGTGTTTATCTACACCTTGTGGTTGAAGCGACGGAGCAAACAGAACATTGTTATTGGGGGTGCCGCCGGTGCCGTGCCCGTTTTGATTGGCTGGTCCGCTGTCACCAATTCGTTGGACTGGACTCCCGTTGTCTTGTTTGCCGTGATTTTCATTTGGACGCCGCCTCATTTCTGGGCGTTAGCGGTGAGATATCGCGACGACTACGAGGCCGCCGATGTGCCGATGTTGCCGGTCGTGGCGTCACTCAAGCGAACGACTCTCGAAATCCTGGTCTACACCATCGTGCTGTGGGCGGCGAGCCTCCTCGTTGGTCCGGTCGCGGAGTTGGGTTGGATCTACGCCGTCGGTGCTCTCGTGCTCGGCGCCCTCTTTACCTACTACGCCGCGTATCTCTTCGTTCTCGCTCGGTCCGATCGAGCTGACGTCGCTCGGGCAATGCGCTTATTTCACTTCTCTATCTCGTATCTCACCGTGCTCTTCGTCATGATGGCTATTGATGTCCTTGTCCTCGGCTGACGAACCACGTCGCAAGGGGCCATCGCCCATGATGCTGATCTCACTCGGTAGTGGGGCGGCGCTGGCGATTGCTCTCATCTCGGTCGTCTCGCACTTCACGTCGTCGACCACGACGACAACGTCGCTTCCCGAACCCGCCATCGTCGGTACCTCGATCAGTCCCCGCACACTGCCCACGCTGGATGGTCGCTCTCGGTTGACAATCCCTGCTCGCGGGCATCGGACAGTATTGGTCTTCTTCGCATCGTGGTGCGGTCCGTGTCGACGCGAACTCCCTGAAGTTCAGCGGTTCGCGGAGTCGGCACCCAGTGACGTCTCGGTTATTGGCGTGGCCGCCAACGATGCACCGCAGGCCGCGTCGGAGTTTCTAGACCAATTGGGAGTCACGATCTTGGCCGTCAGTGATGCCGACGGCTCCGTCACGTCATCCACTTACGGTTTCGGAACACTGCCCGAGACCGTCTTTATCGATTCAACGGGCGTAGTGCGGCACGTCGTGTTTGGTGGACTGAATCGACAGACGCTGCGTCAGTCGGTGGGCGCCCTCCGTTAGTCGAAGCGAAAAGTTTTCGCCGCGAGCAGTGGCGTCACGACGGCCCACGCGAGCAGCGCGATGAAAGATCCCACCGGAACGTCGGCCCGTACTGACGTGGAGTGAAGAACGCTCGTCAGTGCACCGGACGGCAGTAACTCAACGACTGATCTCATCCACGTCGGGAACGACTCGAGGGGAACGATAAAGCCCGAAGTGAGGAGCAGCACGATGTAGAGCCCGTTGCTCGCCGCGAGATTGATCTCGGCCCGTAGCCGCCCCGCGAGGACGAGCCCAATCCCCGCAAAGGCCGTCGATGCCAAGAGCAGTGCCACAAGACCACCGACGAGCGAGCCCGCGCCACCTACCGGTTGCCACCCGAGCGCCACGGCGACGCCGCCGAGCACCACCATTTGGAGCACTTCGGTGACAAGGAGTGAAATGACTTTGGCGTAGATCACGTCGCGCGCCGTGAGGGGTGTGGTGTGGAGACGTCGAAGGACTCCGTAGTACCGATCAAACCCCGTTGAAATTGAGAGTGAAACCAACGACGTCGACATCACGCACAGGGCGAGGATGCCCGGGGCGAGAAAGTCGATGCGCCGGTCGGTAGTGACCGCAATGAAGTCGGTGGCGTTCAGCGTGACGAGTAGTACGAGCGGTATGCCAATCGTCAGCAAGAGACTCTCTCCACGAGCGAGCGTCATCTGAGTTTCGAGCCGCGCCTGATGCGAAATTGCCTTCATCGGGATTGTGCCTCTCGGACGATGTCGAGGTAGCGCTCCTCGAGGGTGGCTCGCGTGCGAACACTGACGAGTTCGGCCCCGAGTCCTCGGACTGCACGATCAACTTCACCAGGGGTGATTGACGTTCCAACGATGCGGTAGCGATTCGGCCCATCGTTTTCGACCGGGCACCCCACGGACAGGGAGAGAGCGTCGATATCGACCGACGTGGAAAGTTCAAAAACAGTGAGCTGCTGGGTGCGCAGAGCGTCGAGCGATCCAGCGGCCGCGATCTCCCCATGTGTGAGTATCACAACACGATCCGCAAACTGCTCAGCGTCCGCCAACTGGTGGGTGGTGACGGCGATGGCGAGGCCGTCATCGCGCAACTCCCGGAGCAGTCCGCCAATGATGTGGTGGCCTTCAGGATCAACGGCGGCAGTTGGTTCGTCGAGGATCAGACCACGAGGTCGACCCACGAGAGCGAGAGCAAAGAGTGTTCGCTGCTGCTCCCCGCCGCTGAGTCGCCGCCACGGAGTATCGGCAGCTCCGGTGAGCCCCAGCCGCTCGAGCAGCTCGTCGGTCGGTCGGGCCGTGTCGTAGTACGAAGCGGTGAGATCAATGACGCGGCGCGGTGAGACCGGGGCCCAGACACCACCGCGTTGTAGAAGCGCCCCCACCAGACGAGTGGTGAGTCGATGCTGGGCCACTGGGTCGTGACCGAAGATGGACACGGAACCCGATGTGGGCCGCCGAAAGCCGAGGAGGGTTTCGGTGGTGGTCGTTTTACCCGCTCCGTTCGGTCCAGCGATGACAACAATTTCACCTTCGTCGACGTGAAAGCTCACGTCGCGCACCGCGGTGACTGTTCCGAAAGTCACGCGGAGGTTCTGAACGGCCATGGCGTGTGTCACAGTGGCAACTTAGCGACTCCGAGCGTCTGTCGTAGGCTGAGGTCGTGATTGACCTCACTTTGTTGCGCCGCGAGACCGAGATGATGAGGACCACGCTGGCCCGTCGTGGCGTCACCGCGGACCAGGTCGACGAGCTACTCGCCCGTGATATTCGCTATCGCGAACTATTGGCTCACGCGGAGGAGATTCGTGCCGACGTGAAGGATCTGTCGCGACAGGTGGGGGAGGCTCGTCGCAGTGGCGATGTGGCGCGGGCGGAGGAGCTCACGACAAGAAGCCGCGACCGCGGCGAAGAAGAGCGACAGGCCACGGCCAAGGCAGAAGAGTTGGCTCTCGAGGTACGTGCGTTGCATCTCATGATTCCGAATGTGCCCGCTGCGGAAACTCCTGATGGTCTATCGGAAGAGGACAACGTCGAACTTCGCCAGTGGTGGCCGGGCTGCGAGGAAGGCGCCGCGTTTCCCACGTTTTCCGAGCACCAAAGGGTGGCTCACTGGGACATCGGGGTAGAGCTCGGCATTCTTGACCTCGAGTCCGGCGCCAAGCTCGCGGGCTCCATGTTCCCGCTCTACCGCGGTGATGGCTCACGTCTGCTTCGCGCGCTGACGGCCTTCGCACTCGACGCCCACTTCGATGCCTATGAAGAGATCCGTCCCCCCAGCGTGGCCTTAACAGAAACGATGATGTCAACGGGCCATCTCCCGAAGAGTCGCGACGACATGTACGCAATCGAGCGGGACGACCTCTGGGCGATTCCTACCGCCGAGGTACCACTGACGTCGATGCACCGAGGTGAGATTCTGGCGATTGAGAATCTTCCCATCCGCATGACGGCGGCAACGCAGTGCTTTCGCCGCGAAGCCGGAGCCGCCGGCCGCGATACTCGAGGTCTCTTGCGAGTGCACGAATTCGAAAAAGTAGAACTGTTTGCGTACTGCACTCCCGACCAGGCCGCTGAGGAACAGATGAACATCCTGGCGCGTGCCGAGCAACTACTCCGCACGCTGGGGTTGCCGTATCGGGTTCTCGATCTGTGTTGCGGAGATCTTGGTGCGGCGTGCGCTAGCGAAGTTCTTGCCCACTTCAGTCACCTCTTCAGCAACTTTCACTTTGATCGCATCTTCGCTCTTTAGAAGCGCAGTTAATTCTGCGATCGTCTTCTTTAGCTCTTTCTGCTCTGTTTCAAGTTCGAGTTTGCTCATCTTGGTTAAACGGCGAAGTGGCATATCAAGGATATAAACCGCTTGCTCTTCCTTTAATTTGAAGTTCTTAATAAGCGCATCTTTCGCAGCACTTGCATCTTCGGAACCACGG
>CAXBRG010000061.1:0-7061 GCA_963977995.1 uncultured bacterium
CTTTACGCCGTGTCGTGGTTTGGCGGTGCGACTCGACAGGATGTTGGGGCCTATCGCGATGACGAAGCCTGGCTTTCTCACTTCCAACAACACCTACTGGACTGGCGTTCCCTCTACAACGAACACCGCGACACCTTCTTTGACACGGTGATTGAAGAGTCGCAGATCCTGATTCGTTTGACGGAACGTGCGTTGGCGGAACGCCATATCACAGACCTACTGCACGTGGCGGAAGTTCTCCGGACTCGAACCAGCGATAGCCTCACCCAGCTGTCGCTCTTCTTAGAGGAGTCCGCAGGCACTGATGATGGTGACGCAGGGAGTACCGACGGAGCATCCATGGCGTGGGCGCGTCGGGTTGAGAGTGACAAAAAGACGGTCCGGATTATGACCATGCACAAAGCAAAAGGTCTGGAGTTCCCGATTGTTTTGATTCCCTTTTTGTCGAACTACGTCATAACGAAAAACGACGTAGCGACCTACCGCCTCAATCTCAATGGACGCAGTGCCACGATTCTCGATGTATCGGCCGGATCCAAGGGAGTGATTCCGGGTAGCAAAGCGAAGCGATTTGGGCCCGCCATTAAGCGAGATCTCGCCACGGCGGAGTTGCGTCGCAAGGGCTACGTGGCGATGACCCGAGCCAAGGTAATGAACATCATCTGGACGTGGAATGGTGCAGCGAATAGCTCACCACTCTTTCGCGATGCCACGTCCGTGGCGAGCCTGGCTCAGAATCAACGGGAGTACTTCGCGTTGCAGCCTGTGGAGGGACGCACCGACGTCAATCTCTCTGACTTTGATGAAGTTGACACCCCAATCCGTCAGATCGCAGCCATGTCACGGGTGCTTGACACACCGACCCGTCAGAACTCCTACACCGGGCTGTCGGCATTCTTTCGAACCAACGGCGCCCTCCTTCAACAAGAGGCCGACACCGAACCCGCGGGCTCCGATGGTGATCGTGCCGTCCGCCCCGTTGCGGGGTTTGCGGAGCTGGCGTCGTCGGCCCAAGTGGGCCGCATCATCCACCACGTGATGGAGTATCTCGACGTGACAGCTGACGATCTCACGAGCAACATCCGTGAACTTCTCCACACGGCCGCTCGGGCCGAAGGTGTGGCCGCCGCTGATTTTGCCTTCGACGAGGCAGTGGAGTTGGTGCACCGAGCCGTGAGTACGAACTTGGGCACGATCGCCGATGATCGCACTCTGCTTGATTTTTCAACGGGTCGTATCGTCCCTGAATTGGGTTTCGATTTCTCGATTCCTACCCCCCAGGCACTCTCGAATCTCCGGGATCTTGTGACACGACACCTTCGAGATGACGAAACATTTCGACCGTGGGTTGAAACTCTCAGCATCGACGACGTCACGTTGGTGGGATCGATGACGGGATCAATGGACGCAGTCCTGTCGTGGACCGACGGCGAGACGCCTCGGTTTTTGGTTGTCGACTACAAGACCAATCGTCTCCGTAATGAGTTGGGGCTTGAGGAGTACAGCACTCGCACCATGACGGCCGCCATGATGCACCATCACTACTTCCTCCAAGCGCTGATCTACGTCGTGGCGCTCCACCGTTACCTACGAGGCCGGCTGGCGGAGTACTGCTACTCGGACCACATCGCGGGTGCGGCCTACCTCTTCGTGCGCGGCATGAGTCCGTCGCACTCGAGCTCTGGTGTTCTGCCGATGGTATTTCCCGAAGCACTCATCGAAGAGGTCAGTGAGTTTTTTGAAGGGTGGTCTCGCTAGTGCGTCCGGCAATCTCTGACATCGTCGACGTGCTAGGCGCCACGGTCGATGACGACCAGGACCTTCACACTTTGCCGCGCGGTGCGGCTCAGATCCTGGCGCGCATTGATAGCCACTATGGCGAACTTCCCGAACCCGTGTTGTGGGCGGCGGCGCTCGTCTTGATTGCGCTGTCCCGAGGCGGAACATGCCTTCCCCTTGATCGGGTGGCCTCACTACCAGAGTCGGAGCTTCTGCCCGTTTCGCTGCGGGGCCTGAGTGCGCGTGAGTGGCTCGATCACTTAGTGCCGATTACGCATCGTGATACTGGGGACGTCGAACCCCTCTGTGTCCGTCACGACAGTCTGTACTTTGACCGCTACGACGTTATCGAGACGGAAATCGCTCAGCGACTGTGTGCGCCACTGTCGGACGATGCCGTGAGGATGCCTGAACGTTTCGCCGCGACGGCCAACGAGATCTTCGCCACTACCGAGAGTGAAAATTTGCCACTCCGAGCCGCTCTGGACATATGGTCCCATCGGTGTTACGTCCTTGCGGGTGGTCCGGGCACTGGAAAGACCACGACGATTGCTCGTTTCCTCGCGGCCCTCGAAGCGTCGCTGGTGGGGGATGACACCTTTCCGCGTGTTCGACTCTGTGCGCCGACCGGCAAGGCGGCGCAGCGGATGGGTGAGGCCATCGAAGTGGCGATACACGCCATCGATCTCCCCGAAGAGACGAAAACCCAGCTCTTAAGCCGTGTCCAGCCCACCACGATTCACTCACTTTTAGGTATCACCCCCGTTCAACCTCGCCGCCGCCACGACGACGTCATTGCGGCAGACATCGTGATCTGCGACGAAACGTCGATGGTTGACGTGGCGTTGATGAATGAACTTGTCCGTGCACTCTCACCGAGTACGCGAGTGGTCCTCGTGGGCGATCCGAACCAACTCCAGAGTGTCGACGCTGGCTCGGCCATGGGCGACATCGTGGATGCGATGCGCCACGGTCATATCGCGGGTACCGAACTCACCGTGGTGCGACGTGTGAGTGGGACGAACCGCGACGTTCTCCTGCAACTGTTCCAGGCCGTGCGCAGCGGGAATGCTGATGAGGCAATCGATCTCCTGTCCAACTCCGTCGCCGGGGTGACATGGATTCCGATTACGCCCGAAAAACCCGATGTCCCCGCTGAGATCATGAAGCACGTTCTTTCGCGTTCGCAGGAGCTTCGCCGCCTCGCGACCAACGTCGACTCGACATCAGAGGAACTGCGGCAAGCCCTCACCAGCGTGATGGTGTTAGCCGCCCAGCACCAGGGTCCGCTGGGTCGCAACTGGTGGGTCCGGCAGGTGGCAGACGCCGAGAACATCAGCGTGGCGGCCTCTCCTCGAACAATTGGCACGCCGGTTCTCGTGACGCAAAGTGATCGGGGTGCCAAGCTGGTCAACGGTGATGATGGCGTGATTCGCTACTCGTCGAGTGGGCCCGTCTTTGAGTCGGGAGGGCCACTGCCGGTCCGCCTCCGCCCCGCTGCTATTACACACTGGCAGCCGTGGTACGCCATGACAATTCACAAGTCGCAGGGCTCGGAGTTTGAACGCGTCATTGTGTCGGTAACGCCCGGCACCCGACTGCTGTCGCGAGAACTTCTCTACACCGCACTCACGAGAGCGAAAGTGGACGTGACGGTGATTGCGACACCCGATGATCTCCGGCTGGCGATTGAACGTCCGGTGGCTCGTTTGACCGGTCTCGCCGCGGCCGTGGCGGCGGTTCGCCGCGGGACACCTACTTAGTCAAAGCGGTAGTAGTTGACGAATCGTGAGGGAACGGAGCTAGTGCGAATGAACCTCTCCAGTCCATCGCCCTCGACCGGTAGGTAGTCCCGGGCGATGATCTCAAAGAGTTCGTCAACGTTGCTGACGTCGAACAGGGCACAGAGCCGGGGAAGGCTTCGCTTGGTGACAGTCCTCATCCACTCGTACTCACTGCTCGCCGTGAGGTCTTGTCCCTCGAGGACGAAGTAGCCCCTCTCGTCGATGCGACAGTGCATACTCGTCCAATTACTGCCGCGAACCTTTCGGCGAAGCTGGAGGTAGTGCATTATTCGCTACTCCCCGTCACGCGAATGCGGTGGATGATGGCCGAGATGTCAATCTCGTTGTCGTTCAACCACTGTTCGACGCGCTCCGCGTCGTCCGCCCGAGCCGTTCCCGCGGCGGTGCGAATTGGTGTGAGGGCTCGCAGGGCATCGGCGGCGTAGATGATGCCGGCGATCGGCCGAGACGCCCGAATGGCGTCCAGCGCGTCGAGGGGCTCCCACCCCTGATCGAGAAGGTAGGCAAAGGCCATGGACGGGCCACGGTTCACTCCCATGTGGCAGTGCACCAAGATTCGGGCGTCTGGGTTCTGCCGTGCGGTGTGTAGTGCCGTGAGGCCGTCGTGAAACCACTCGTCACTCTGCTCGGAGCCATCGTCGTGCGTGCCGAGATAGTGGTAGCGCAACTCTGGTGCGATGCTCGCCACTAATCGTGCATCCGACCACTCGCCGCGGACATCGACAATGTCAGTCACACCGGCCGCCACCCATTCGTCCAGTTTCTTCACCGCCAGGTTGTGGCGCTGCGGTAGATCGCCGGAAATGACGAGCCAAGGGGTGACGTGGCACAGACGTCGATGCCACGTGGTAATCGCCTCGGGGGTCAAAGTGGTCACTGGGTCTCCTTACTGTTGTTCGCGTCGAGCATCGAAAGTGACGGTCTCCTCACGCCAGTGGCTGTAGGTGCGTTGGTAGACGGTCTCCAGAATCGTGATGTCACTGTCGTTGAGATTCACAAGCTCATTGGTGGATATCACGCATCCGTGCCCGAGAGCGGCCACGATTCCAGGACGCACGTCGTCGAAGATCTGTACCAATTCGTGCACTGCGGGCGCACTCAACTTCGAGGCGTCGATGTCCTCTTGTGATGCCAAGGGGTGACTGTGCGCCGGGGGTAGAACGAGCGCAATTGCCGCTCGCAGCGTGTCGAGGGCGTGCGCCGGATCGACCATGGCCCAACGCTGATGTGAACCACCGCGGAGGGGCGTGACCATAAAGGTCAGAGAGCCTCCTTCAAAGATCTGGATCACGTGGGTCGGGATCAGATCACCATCATTGGGATGGAACTCCCCGATAAAAACTGCACCGGACATTGAACTCACCGGATTCTCCTTTCGCATTGTCCGCGCTTCGCTCGAACAGCGTGGCGGAGAGGCAACATCAATAAGGTACCGAGGGGGTATGACAGCACTCGAGGTAAGAAACCAGTAAGAAACACGACATCTGATGGTGGATAACGGATATCGCACACCACATCAGGTGGTGACCGGTGTAGCGTTGCTCCCGCGAGGGGGGGTCTTATGTTGGGTCCGCAACGGACGGGTAACACCGTCGAAGAGTCTCGTCGGGTGGTTCGCGAAGCCTACGGAGTACTTCGGACGCAACCGCGCTTCGTCGCCTGGCCACTCGTGGCGGTGGGTTCCACGCTGGTGGTATGGACGTCCAGCGCGCTGGTAGTGACGGGGGTGGTGACCGCGTCCGAAGGAGTCCGCCCCGCCGTGATTACGATTGGCGCGGGCCTCGGTCTCCTCACTGTCTTCGTGACCAGGTTCCTGTGGTGTGTTGCCGCGGTCACTGTCACCTATGGTCTCAGCGCCGCACGGCGCGGCGAGACACTTGTGCTCTCAAGAGCGCTCTCTATGACCTTCGCCCGATGGCAGAAGATTCTTGCGTGGGTTGCGTTTTCGGCGACGGTGGGCTTCCTGCTTCGCATGCTGAGCAGTGTCGTGTCGGGGGTTCTGGGTCGCATCATGCAAGAGGCCACTTTTCTTGCGTGGGCGGCAGCTACTTACTACGTCGTCCCCATCGTGGCCTTTGAAGATCTCCCGGTCGTCGATTCGCTCAAGCGGTCGAGCACTCTTCTCACGAAATATCCCCGCGTCTGGATTGGTTCCAACGTCGCCATCCAACTCGTGGTGTCTCTGGCGTTCGTCGTGCCGATGGTTGTTGCCTCGTTCGCACTTCACTATCTCGGGACGACGCCTCCGCCCTCGACCTTGACACGAGGCGCGGCGGTCGTCGTCGTGATCCTCGCCGCAGTGGTCTTTTTTGCCGCCGTGGTTGCTCTGAGTGCATTGCAGTCGTCGGTGCGCGTGGTGCTCTATCACAACGCGAAGAACGTTCAGTAGCGAGAGGCCGCCACCTCATTAACGATGTCAACGATGAGCGCCGCGAGCTCGACGGGCTTCGTGAGCTGGGGCCAATGTCCGGTGGGTACGTGATGGTAGCGAACGCTCGTCAGAGTGAGCAGCTCACGTAGTACCTCCGCCCCGTCGTGCGCCCACGAGCGCAGTTGCTCCGGCGAGAACTCACACGCGATGATGTCAATGGGCACCTCGCGTCGGGCGAGGTTGGTGAGCACGAGAGGGTCGGTGTCAACCGCTGCGGGTTCGGGTACCGCGATGTTGGCGAAGTGCGCCCGGAGTTCGTCGGTGAGATCGGTGAGGTCGGCGCTATCGAAGTACTGCCAGTCTGGAAGTGGAATGCGACCTTCGACAACGGGGAGACCCGAATTCACCGCGCAGCCGTCGCTACCCGGCCACGTGTCGACATAGATCACGTGGCAAACGCGAGTGGGCCGCGCGTCGACAACACCGTGACAGATCGGCCCACCGGCTGAGTGACCCACCAGAATGACCGGCTCGTCGACGGTGTCGACGAGTGCCACGAGATGGGCAATCTGCTCGGCCAACGTTGCACCCTGCCGGGTGACACCTTCGGCGTCGTGACCCGCCGCCGCGAGCGCCGAGGTCACGGGCTCGAAGGAATCGCCGGTGAGCCAGTAGCCGGGAACGAGTATCACCTTCATATCCGTCACGTTACGGGCATCGATTTCCCCGCTGACGGGGAATCGCGAAGGGAACTAGTTTTTCGGGGGCTCAACGTGAGCCGCTGCGAAACGAGGTGCCGTGAAACTGACGACCGACCAGCCGCCCTACGAACTGACCTACTCTGACGTCTTTTTGGTCCCCCAGTACTCCGACATCGAGTCCCGACTGGACGTCGATCTCACATCCCCCGATGGCACGGGGACGATTCCTCTCGTGGTCGCGAACATGAATGCCGTGGCGGGTCGCCGCATGGCGGAAGCCACCGCACGCCGTGGCGCTCTTACCGTCTTGCCGCAGGACATGCCGAGTGATGTGGTGGCGAGAGCCGTTTCGTTCGTACAAAACGCTCACACCGTCTTTGAGTCACCTCTAATTGTTGCTCCGAC
>CAXBRG010000062.1:0-7060 GCA_963977995.1 uncultured bacterium
AGGCGACGAAGCCAGCTCCTTGCATCCTCGGCGACAAGACCGCCACCCGAACTGTCGTCTTGTGGGGTGACTCCAACGCCGGCAACTGGATGCCACTGTTTGACTCGGTCTTTTCAACCCTCAAGTATCGAGTTGCGGTGTTCACTTTCCCCGGCTGCTCCGCTCCGTTTGTTACGGCGAGTAAGTCGGGTCCGTTTGTTTCGTCGAAGGCGGCCACCTGTAACACCTTTCACTCGAAGTTGGGAGCGGAAGTTCGTAGCCTGAGCCCCGCTGCTATTTTCGGCGTCAGCGGCGCCGCCTTCTTGACGAAGACTCCCGTTCTCGAACAGCAGTGGACAGCGGGTTGGAAGTTGGCATTTGACGCGATGACTGTTGGTGCACCCTCAACTAAGCGTTACGTCATCGGTACGAGTCCCATCATGCCGCAGGATGTTCCGAAGTGCCTGGCCTTGCGTTCAAAGTCCATTCAGCTCTGTGGAATCACCACCGCGAAGAGCAACTATCCGAGCATCATCGCCCGCGACGCCAAGGTGGCCTCGACAGCGAAGGCCACGCTGGTGCCCGTTGCGCAGTGGTTCTGCCAGAACGGCATCTGCCCGCCCGTGATGGGTTCAATTTTGATCTACGCGGACCTCGATCACACCACGAAGACATTCGTCGCCGAGCTCGTAAACCCGTGGCTGAGCTATCTGCGATCGAAGGGTTTTTAAATCGGCCAGTAGGCCTCACAGGCTTTCGCCACCACAATGACGATGCCAATGAGGAAAATACCGATGGGAATGTTGATCCACAGTTTTCGTTCGAGTAACGATGACTCGCGGAGCGGCCACTCAACGAGGTGGTACGAGGCAACGGCGCAGAGGAAGCCCGCACCGACTTGGGTCAGTCGTAGCGCCACACTTTGGGACGCCATCTCAGTGCCCGGAAGCGCGAAGCGCAGTGGCAAGTAGAGCCAGATGTAGTTCCATAGGTACAGCGAATACGACATGTTGCCGATGTAGACAACCGGCTTCAGCATGAGCAGCATGTTGGGTCCGTACGGCCCCGAACGTCGCCCAGTCCATATCAAACCGCACGACGCGAGGACGGTCCATATTGCGTTGGGCCACGGCACGCCCTGGTCGTAAATCAGGTATCCCGACACGAGGATGACGATCAGTGAGACCCACCCAATGACGGCGTTGAGAAACTCACTCTTGAACGCGCGCTCCTCGGGGAGTAGGGCCAAGAGCGCCCCGAAGAGAATCTCCCAGATACGGGTGTAGGTCGACAGGTAGGCGACGAAGGGGTCGCGGGGAGTCTGCCACATGGCCCAGGCAATGGAAGCAACGGCAACAACGGCCAACACGATGGCAAGAATGCGCCGTCGGAGGTGGGCGGGAGCCCAGGACATGATGCCAATCAGAACAAGGGGATACACCACATAAAACTGCTCATCGAATCCCAACGACCAGTAGTGGAGAACGAGCGACGCCGTCTGGGAGTCGGCGAAGTAGTCCGTGCTGAGGGCGATGGCGTGCCAGTTTTCGAGGAAGATTGCCGACCACATGGCGTCGATTCCGACCTCGCTGGCGCCGCCCAGCGGTCCGAGCCAGTAGTACGCCGCAAACACGGTGACCACGAGGACCAGTGTCGACACGGGAAGGATCCGGCGGACACGTCGAGCGTAAAAACCCTTGAGGTCGAAGAGAACCGACCCACGTTCGAGTCGACTCCGCAGGAGAACGCGCGTGATCGCGAAACCACTAATGACCATGAAGATGTCGACGCCCGTGCTCCACCGTGCCACACCGAAGTGAAAAAACACTGTGTAGAGCACGGCAATGGCCCGCATGCCTTGGATATCGTTTCGAAAACTCGGCTTGACCGGAATGCTCCAAAGATTGAGGTCAACGAAACGACGCCTCGTGCGGGCAAGTTGGTCGTCGGGAGCAAGGTTCTGTTCTGTCATGGCGCAGCGTGGGGTAAACCGAAGTTGAGGTAATTTCGCACCTTGACCCTAGTCCACGAGGGACTGAAATTTTTGCCGGCTTAGGGGGTCGTGCGACAGGACGGGACCTGCATTCGACCCACCGACACCTGCCCTGCGAGCGATACGGGGTGGCTACTTCGGTTCAACAGCACGGTGTACCACTTGGTGGTTGCGGTGACACAGAATTCTTTCGCTACTACTCGGCTGGCGGCAACATTGCCCGGAACCGTGGACGTATTGGGCTCAGAAAAGTTCTCGAAACGATTCGAGAGGAGCAAAATATCCGACGACGCGACGTCATCCGCCAGGCGACTGTTCGGGGCATTGGAGATTCCCGGATTCATTTCGAGGTAGTAGGTCGATGGTGTGAGCGAGGGGAGTAACCAGTAGAAGGACGGCTCGTTGTAGTTCGTGAGACGCAGGTCGATCGGCCCCTGGAAAAACCGATCTCCCGGCGCCGAGTTGTCCTGGATGAGTTTTACGGCACGACCCACCTCTTGCAGCTCGGTATCACTCGAGGCAATGATGCTGCGATCACCCACGGAATATGCAAGCGCCGGCGTGGTCGTTCGATGTACCAGCTGATAGAAGGCGGCGAATGAAATACTCGGCGCAACGAGGACCAAGAGCAATGCGGTGCCCCCAGTGGCAAAGAGGGACACCTTGGAGTGATCGCGGAACCATCGACGCGTCACGAGAACCACTGCGAGGGGCGTTAATCCGATCCACAGAGCACCGACGAGACGCATGTGTGAGATGTCGGCCCGCTGGTAGATGTTGGTCGCGAGTAGCAGGCTGAAAACACCGACAGCCAACATGATGCGGTCGTTGCGCCGTTCGTGCCATGTCGCCACGGCGATGATGGCGGCGATTACCACGAGAAACCAAAAAAGTTCGGCTATCTGCACCACTAGTGGGGCTCCGTACCAGTTCCGATTCGTCAGCGCGTCGACGTACTGCTGTACTCGCGAAAAGAACTCCGCATTCCACTTCCACGATGGTGGAAATGGCAGGGCCCGTCCATCACGCAGGTGCACGAGCGGATCCACGACGAGATTACGAATGATGTTCGCGGGTCCGGCGGTCGCAAGTAGCACGAGGTAGGGAGAGAGACCGAGAGCGAGCCCGCCAATCCAGGGCTTCCATTCGGACCGATGTGGCCACAGGGCGATACCGAAACCGCAGGCCAACGCCACGATGAGATCCGGCCGGAATGACAGCGCGACGCCCGCGCAGAGGGCGGCGAGGAAGATGCGACGTCGTGTCACTGGTGACTTCGTGGTGATCACGGCGATCGAGGCGAGGGCCATTCCGAGTCCACCAATCCACGCGTAGGCCATCGCGCCCCACGGAGCTAGGAGCCACCACGTCAGGGCAACGCCGAGTACGGCAATGCGGCGTGAGTAGTGGCGAAGTATCGCGTAGAGCGACCCGAGGAGAATGGCCCGGTAGAGAAGACCGATAATTCGTTCGACCACGAGAGACGGCCCCGTCACTGTGAAGACGGCCGCGGGCGCATAGACGTTGAGCGGACCGTACTCAGTCCAAAAGTCCTTCGTTGGGGTATGACCGTCAGCCGTCATGCTCGCGTATTGGAGAATCGAGGTTTCCTCCATAGAAGTCGACGGCAAACGAAAGAGCCCCACGGCCGGCAGGACAACGAACAAAATCAGGAGGATGGGAACGATCCCGCGCCGTATCAGACGGAGCGCAGTCGGCCAGGCTCGCGTCGACATAGGTCTCAGCCTAGAACCGAGTTACCCCATTTCGATGTCGCGTGCACCGTCTGCGAACGTCCGCGATACCGGTAGGGTTCCGGTACACGGGGGGCCGAAATGGAGGTTCCCATGTATGTATTTTCCGTCATCAACTGGTCCAATCTCTGGCACTTCCGTCGTGAGCGGCCGTTCCCCTGGTACGGCGACACGCTTCAGACTGAACTTCGCATCCGGCGCCGAGAATCTCGTGGCGTTGTTAGTAATTAGTGGCGGTACTGCGAGTCGGCCATGAGCTGTAAGAGAAACTGCCGGTACTCTTCATTAGAAATCCGGTGAGGTCCCCGTAGATCGTTGAAAATCCAGTTTTGATTCATCACAAAGACGGTGATGATGCGGGGGTCGAATCGTTCGTTCTCGGGTAACCGCTGAACAACCTGTCCGATGAGCCCCTCGAACTCCGGTGTGACGTCGTGAAGGAAGCGGCGGATACGGATTGCAAATGTCGAGTTCTCGACGGCCAGTGCCGGTACCCGAGACATCAACTCATGAACCTGCTCCGAGCCTTCGTAGTTCGGTAGGGGTAACGCGTCAACGACGTCGTGGAGACGAATGCCTTCAGGTCGGCCGAGCAGCTCAGTGGCGCGAGCAATGCCTCTCGCGATACGAATTTCGTAGAAGTGAGCCACGGTGGCGTCAATCAGACCATCACGGTCAACGAAACGCCGATAGACCATCGCAACGGTTGTATGGGCTTCGCGGGCAACATCGGCAACACGTAATCGCCCGATTCCGTTCTGGCGGATCAGGTCCAGCGCCGCCTCGATGATGCGACTCTCAACATGAGGTTCTGGTTTTCGCGGCACGCGAGTCAGCGTAGGAAAGTTGTGAGCGAGGGATTTCGGAATACGCTTCGCAGAATCCCCGTGACGTTGTCCAATGGAACCGCTACGAGATGACTCCGACGGCCGCCAAGCTCCGTACCGTCGCCTCGAGTGATTCATCAACGGAACGAGGATGCCAATCAAGCAGGGTCACTGCTTGATGATTGCTGATCAGTTTGGCCTTGCCAAGTTCCGAGGTGAAGGACGCTAACGCCGGTTGTTTCTTCGCGGCGAGGCGTACGAGCCAACTCGGCAGCTGGCGACGTGGAACCTTGCGAGCAAACTCGGGAGTCAATCGATGAAGAGCGAGGGCCATTTCTTGGACCCACACGGGCGACCGAGATACCGCTAAGAATCTTTTGCCGGCGGCCGCGGGATGCAGCATGGCTCGGATGTGCAGGTCGGCAACATCGCGTACGTCAACGATGCCGAAACTTAGCTTGGGGTTCCCCGGCATCATCCCGGAGGTCAACATCAAGACCATCCCAATCGACGAAGCGAAATCACGGCCGTGGACGGGACCGATGATGGCGACGGGGTTAATGACGGAGAGTTCCACGTTGACGTCCGGTTGGGCGACGTAGTCCCACGCGGCGCGTTCGGCAATCGTCTTGGACTTCACGTACGGGGTCTGGTCGCCCGAAGGGTCCGTCCAGTCGTCTTCGGTGAACGGAACGTCCAAGTTGTTTCGGGAGTAACCAACGGCGGCGAACGACGACGTCAAGACCACACGACGAACACCAGCACGGTCGGCCGCACGGAGCACTCGCAGTGCGCCGTCGCGAGCGGGAACGATGAGTTCTTCGGGGTCATCGGGCTGCGCGGCCGGAAATGGTGAAGCGGTGTGAATCACGTACGTGGCTCCCGATAGAGCTTCGTCCCATCCGCCGTCGGTTGTCAGCTCGGCGAGCACAAACGAGAGCCGGCTCGTATCGCTCTGCGTGAGCGAGGCCCGAACACGGTCCTCGGCATCCGCCGACCGTACGGTGGCGACCACGGGGTATCCGGACGCGAGGAGCTGTTCGATGACGTGCGTGCCCACGTATCCCGATCCACCGGTCACCACTACTTTTGTTGCGCTGTTATCCATTAATCCTCGATTCTTCGGCACGGGAAATGTAATCGCTGGAGCGCCCTGGTGATGGTTTCTCACGGTTTCGGCCACGTTTCGTACACTCATGATGTGGATACCTTGACCGGACTTCTTGACGACGCACAACTGCTCTTGCCGGAGGCGATCGCGATGCGGCGTGACCTCCACGCCCATCCCGAGTTGGGCAATGACCTGCCCCGAACCCAAGCAAAGGTCCTCGAGGCCTTGAGTGGATTGGGCCTCTCGATCTCGACGGGCACATCGCTGTCGAGTGTGACGGCCGTTCTCGATTCGGGACGACCGGGACCCACGGTGCTCCTCCGGGGCGACATGGATGCTCTACCAATGCCCGAAGACACGGACGTCGATTTCCGCAGCACGGTCGACGGTGCGATGCACGCCTGCGGACACGACGCCCACACGGCGATGTTGGCTTCGGCCGCCAAATTGCTCGTCGCCCGTCAAGCCGACCTCACCGGCAAGGTTGTCTTTATGTTTCAGCCCGGAGAGGAAGGATTCGGCGGTGCCGATCTGATGATCAACGAGGGCGTCTTGGACGTTGCGGGCCGACCCGACTTGGCGTTTGCCATTCACGTCACGCCGTCAGTCCCTAATGGCATCATCGCGACGCGCGGGGGCACCATCATGGCCTCGAGTGATCAATTCATCATCGACATCGTCGGACGTGGTGGTCACGCCAGTCAACCGCACGCGGCTCTTGACCCCATTCCGATCGCCTGCGAACTCGTCTTGGCCCTGCAGACTCTTGTGACACGCAAAGTCAATGCCTTCGACCCCGCGGTTATTACCGTGGCGCATATCACGGCCGGTACGACGAGCAACGTGATTCCCGAACGGGCGCAGATACACGGCACGATCCGAACCGTGTCGGCGATGACTCGCTCATTCGTTCACGCGGAAATTGAAAAACTTGCCTCCGGTCTCGCGGCGGCCCACGGTGCGACCGCAGAGATTGATCTTCATCTCGGTTACCCGGTCACCGTCAACGACGCCACGGTGGCCGCCTGGTCGAGGGAGATTGCGGAGGGCGTCCTGGGTGATGGGTCCGCACTGGAGATGCCGAGTCCCGTGATGGGCGCGGAAGATTTCAGCTACATCCTCGAAAAGGTGCCGGGGTCGATGGTGTTCCTCGGTCTCTGTCCCGACGGTGTGAACTTCTACGAAGCCGCACCGAACCACTCCAATCGAATGGTCATCAACGAAAAGGGCATGGCGTCGGGAATCGCACTGTACGCCGGTGTGGCTCTCGCTAAGTCGGCCACGAACTGACGCCTACTCGGAGCAAATTTACGTCCTTCTTTGTGAGTGAGTCGGGGCTCGTTGGTGTGGTCAAATGGAGAATGCGAAATCTCCGCACGACGCTCGTCGCCGTCAT
>CAXBRG010000063.1:0-6968 GCA_963977995.1 uncultured bacterium
GTTCTGTGCCGGGATAATGACGCTCACTCGACGGCCGTTCTTCGCCTCGCCGAGACGTGCCAGTAGCGCAGCGTCCACCGAGAAGGTGGTGGGGATATCCGACGCGGCCATCTTGTAAGGCTACGACAGGTGCGATATTGACATCTCGGCCGAGATTCCGGCATACTGGAGGGGTCATCAAGAGCGACTGAGGGACGGGCCCGTTGACGTCGCGGCAACCAGGGTGATGATTGGGTTCTCCGCCCATCACCCCAGGTGCCAAAGCCCGTGCGATGAGTTAGGAGTCATCAGTGAGTTTTGCAGTTGGCCTACGGTGCCGAGAGTGTGGCACGAGCTACCCCACTGAAGCACGGTATTCCTGCGACATGTGCTTTGGTCCGCTCGAAGTCGCCTACGACTTAGACGCCGCTCGAGGCGTCGTCACTCGCGAGCGCATTGCCGCCGGCCCCGCGTCTATCTGGCGCTACGCCGACTTGTTGCCCGACCATGGTGGGCACCCGGTTGACCTCGGTGCCGGATGGACGCCCTTACGTCGCGCCGATCGTCTCGCGGCCGAACTCGGCCTCGACGAGTTGTGGTTGAAGGACGACACGCGCAATCCGACGGGTTCGTTCAAAGATCGCGTGGTTTCGTGTGCGTTGTCCTCGGCCCAGCGACTCGGTTTTACGACCGCGGCGTGTGCGTCGACCGGCAATCTCGCCACGTCCGTGGCGGCTCACGCCGCCGCCCTGGGTTGGCCGAGTGTCACCGTGATCCCGTCGGATCTCGAAAAAAGCAAAGTGGCGATGACGGCAATCTTTGGTGGCACCGTGCTCGCGGTCGACGGAAACTACGACGACGTGAACCGGCTCTGCGCCGAACTGGTGGACTCCCATCCGGACTGGGCCTTTGCCAATGTCAATCTCCGGGCGTACTACGCCGAAGGATCCAAAACACTGGCCTACGAGATTGCCGAACAGCTTGGCTGGCAGCTGCCGGCGCAAGTGCTCGCCCCGATTGCCTCCGGCTCGCAGCTCACAAAAATCGCGAAGGGATTTCGCGAGTTTCGGGAGTTAGGTCTCGTTAGTGGAGAACTCCCCACCATGTTTGGCGCCCAAGCCGCCGGGTGTTCGCCGGTGGCGAGTGCACTGGCGGACGGAACGAATGTGATCCGTCCCGTGAAACCCAACACGATTGCTCGCTCTCTCGCTATTGGCAATCCAGCCGACGGCCCCTACGCCATCGATGAGATGAGGGCGAGCGGTGGCGACTGTGGTTCCGTCACTGACGACGACGTCTTGGAATCGATTGCTCAACTCGCGAGAACCGAAGGTGTGTTCGCCGAGACGGCGGGTGGCGTCGTCATCGCGTCCCTCCGGCAACTCGTCGAACGTGGTTCGATCGATCGTCACCGTCCCGTGGTCGCCATCATCTCGGGTCACGGACTCAAGACCCTGGACGCCATCGTCGAAACGGCGACCCCCACCGCAGTGATCTCACCAAAACTGGCTGACGCCGAAGCGGCGTTGGCTCGATTCCACCACATGGAGGCAGCACAATGACCATTTCAGTTCGACTTCCCAGTCAACTTCGAGCGCTCGTCGGCGGCGCCGGCGAAGTGATCGTCGAAGCGACCACGGTACGAGAGGCAATTCACGCCGTTGAGAGTCGTCATCCGGGGTTGGCGGCCCGCGTTCTCGACGAGGCTGGCGAACTACGCCGGTTCGTCAACGTTTTTGTGGCCGACGAGGACGTTCGCTTTCTCGAAGGGCTCGACACGCCTCTGACCTCCGGTGCCGTTGTCTCATTAGTGCCGGCCGTGGCGGGTGGCTAGTCCCTGCCAGAGGTAGAGACCTAGGCTCACGCACGTCGCGTGAGTACATCTCTTAACGTCCTTCGCCGTCTCGCGGCCGCCCTTGCGATGACGATGTGTGCTTCCCTGGTCGTTCCGATAGCGACGCGGTCGGCACCCACAACCCTGTCCGTCGCACTACCGCTGGGTGACTATCCCTCCTACGTACTGCCGTTTGCGCCCGCGAGTGAAGCCTCTCGCACCAACCTGTCGTACTTCCAGTCGCCGATGTATCGGCCGCTCTACATGGTGGGTCGGGGGCCATTCTTGGGGGTGCAGGCGGATCTCTCGCTGGCGGCGCCCCCCGTTTTTTCCAATGGCAACACCACGGTCACCCTGGAGATGAAGGGCTGGAACTTTTCTAATGGGGAAGTCATCGATGGTCGCTCAGTCGTTTTCTTCTTGAACTTGTGGCGTGCGGCCCCGACGTTGTTTCACGACACACTTGCCACGTCGGTCATGCCCAACAAGATCTCCTCGGTCACGGCATCGGGTAACACCGTGACAATCACCTCATCCGTGGCGCTACAGCCCGACTGGTTTGTCCAGAACGTTCTTGCCCGGGTCACGCCGCTCCCGCTCGCGTGGGACCGCGTCGCGCTCACGGCGGCCGCTGGTTCGAGTCAGTGCTCGTCCAACTTGACGTCCTTTACACAGACGCTGGCGCGCACCGTCTGTGGATCACCCGCTCGTTCGGCACTCGGGCGGCCCGAGACCGGGGTCGTGAAGTTCTTGCGCGGACGCGCCGCGGATCGTGCGACTTACGTGGCCGATGATCCAATTTGGGGCGTGACGTCGGGTCCCTGGCGACTGGCGTCGTACGACGTGAAGCGCGTCGCGCCCGTCGTTATGGTGCCGAGTCCGACCTACGACGGACCCGTGAAGGCGGTCGTCGGCCAGCTACGGCTCATTCCCTTTTCAACACTTGAGGGTGAACGTACGGCACTGCAGAGTGGTGCCGTCGACATCGGATATCTCGCTGCGACCGACGTTCAGCCCCCTAGTGCCAAATTCCCCAATGGTCGAATTACCTCGACGGCCTTGCGATCTCGCGTGGTGGCGCGTTACACCCCCCTGTGGATGAGCACGTTTGCGGTGGTGAACTTCGACCCCGTGACGGGTTCGAGTCCTCTTCTCCGCCAGCTCTACTTCCGTCAGGCCCTTCAGAGTTCGCTCAACCAGAGCACTCTCATCTCGGGTCTCTACGGTCGATTGGCGTACGCGAATTGGAGTGCCGTACCGGCGTTCCCGAGTTCACCGGCCCTAGGAGTTGCCACGAATCCGTATCCGTACAGCGTGGTGCGAGCCAAGAAGTACTTAACCGACAACGGTTGGACTGTGCCGGTCCGCGGTGTGGCAACGTGCGCTCGAGAGACCGGCTGTGGGAGCGGCGTTCCCAAAGGAACGAGTGCGACGATTACCTACAGGTACTTCAGCGGCTCGCCGCTCGTGGCACAGCGCCTCGTCCTCGAGCAAGCGGCGTGGGCCCAGAGTGGAATTCAGGTCAGCCTGGTGCCGATTGACAACGTCGCTCGACTCGTTCGGGAGTGTGTCTCGGGTTCACCGGGTACTTCGTGGCAGATCTGCGAACTGTCGCCGTGGTCGTACTTTCCTGATTCGTATCCCTCGGGAGAGGCGCTCTTCCACTCGGCATCACCTGCGAATATTGGGTCGTATCGCGACGCCACGATGGACGCCATCGTCACCGCAACCACGCAAGGCACTGAAGCTCTCGGTACGCGTTACGCCGCCTACAGCGCCGCCCAGCTCCCCGTTATCTACCAGCCGAATCGGGGAGCGCTCGTCGCGTGGAGTAAGCGGCTGAAGGCTGCGCTGGCCCCGAGTCCCACCGAGACGTTTCTCCCAGAATTCTTCCACCCTTAAGTCGGCGTTAGCACTCTCTCGAACAGACTGCTAACCTCACGGTGCCCCAAAGAGGGGCGACTACCCCAGGAGGAACTGGCAATGGCCAAGCTCATTACCTTTGACGAAGAAGCTCGTCGCGCCCTCGAGCGGGGCATGAACAAGCTCGCCGACGCCGTTCGCGTCACCCTTGGACCAAAGGGACGCAACGTCGTACTGGACAAGAAGTGGGGCGCTCCCACGATTACTAATGACGGTGTCTCCATCGCCAAGGACATCGACCTCGAAGACCCCTTCGAAAAGATCGGTGCCGACCTCGTGAAAGAGGTTGCCAAGAAGACCGACGACGTCGCCGGTGACGGTACGACGACGGCCACGGTTCTTGCGTGGGCCATGGTTCGTGAGGGTCTCAAGAACGTCGCCGCCGGCGCTAACCCGATGTCGTTGAAGAAGGGCATCGAAGCGGCCGTGGAAGCGGCCGTGAAGAGCCTGCACGATCTCGCCGCTGCGGCTGACACGACCGAAAAGATTGCTCAAGTGGCGTCAATCTCGGCCGCTGACAATGAAATCGGTTCGATGATTGCCGAAGCGATTGAGAAGGTTGGCAAAGACGGAGTGATTACCGTCGAAGAGAGCCAGACCTTCGGGATGGGCATGGACCTCGTGGAAGGTATGCGCTTCGACAAGGGCTACATCTCTCCGTACTTCTCGACTGACACCGAGCGGATGGAAGCCGTCCTTGAGGACCCCTACATCCTTTTGGTGGGTGGCAAGATCGGTGCGGTTCGTGACGTCATTCCCGTTTTGGAAAAAGTCATGCAGTCGGGTCGACCACTGTTGATTCTCGCCGAGGACGTTGAGGGCGAAGCACTCGCGACACTCGTCGTGAACAAGATTCGCGGGACGTTCCGCTCGGTGGCGGTGAAGTCCCCAGGCTTCGGCGAACGCCGCAAGGCCATGATGCAGGACATCGCCATTTTGACGGGCGGAACCGTCATCGCGGAAGAAGTGGGCCTCAAGCTCGATAACGCTGGTTTGGAACTCCTTGGCCGTGCCCGCAAGGTCGTTGTGACAAAGGACGAGACCACCATCGTTGAAGGCTCCGGTGCCGATGAGGACATCAAGGGTCGCATCGCCCAGATCAAAGCTCGCAACATCCAGATCGAAACTGGCTTTGGATGTGGTGACTGCAGCGGCATTGAAGTCAATGGCAGCATTGAATTTCTTAAACGTGGCATCGACCGGTACATTCATTTGTTTGAATGTAATCGCAACCTGGCTTTTTGCTGCATCGACTTTCAGTGGTGCAGCCTGCGCCAGCAAAGGCAAACCGGCAACGAGGCTCAGGGTGATGGCGGAGCGGGTGATTTTAGATACGAGTGACATGTTTTATTCCTTGTCAGATTGAGTGCCTGGCATCATGCGCAGGAAAATACGGTCTTTATCAATGACCTGATGTTTGATGGCGCCGGCGATATGCATCAGCAAGGTCACCAGCATCAGTTTGGATAACACTTCGTGAATTTCTTCCAGTGTATGTTTCCATTCCGGTTGCGGAGGAAACGGTGCAGGCAGTTCAAACATGCCCAGATACACAACCGGATAGCCGGCGGCATAGGTATGCAGATAACCGGAAACAGGCACCGCGAACATCAGCACATACAAGGCCAGATGCGTACCGGCTGCCAGTTTTTCCTGCCATGCCGGACCTGCTACCGGTGCGGGTACCTGACTCAGCAAGCGGCTGATCAGACGGAAGGCCGCCAGTCCGAGAACGGTAACGCCCAGCCATTTATGCCAGGCATAAAACTGCAGTTTGGTCGGACTGATGCGCATATCGGTCATAATGAAACCGAGTGTGAATGCGGCGATGATCAGCAAAGCCATCAGCCAGTGTAAGGCGATCATGACGGGGGAATAACGGGAAGGCGTAGCCATACTATCCTCTGCAAAACAAATAATTGGTTCTGATTAGAACTAATATAGCGCAAATTAAAAAAGTTTGCACAAGTCCGCTGTATTTTCCGGAAATGCACCAGTACCTGCTGCCGGACGTGGCGTTCAGTAATGCTGTACTGATACCGGAAACACAGTTCTCATTAGGATAGCGGGGAATGCAGGAAGTTCAACAATTTGCCGATAAAGTGGCGCAGATCAGTGCAAATCAGCGTGCTTCAGCTAAAGTGTGTGGCCAATAAAAAAGCCAGCCTGTACAGCAGGCTGGCTTTTTCTGACGCGGATAAAGATCAGATCGCTTTTGCCAGTTTGACGGCAATACCGGTGTAGCTGGCTGGTGTCATGGCCAGCAGCAAATCTTTGGCGTCTTGCGGAATCGCCAGACCTTCAACGAATTCACGCAGCGCTTCTTTAGAAATGCCTTTGCCGCGTGTCAGTTCTTTCAGTTGTTCGTACGGATTTTCGATGCCGTAGCGACGCATTACGGTTTGCACCGGCTCTGCCAGCACTTCCCATGTCGCATCCAGATCAGCTGCCAGACGTTCAGGATTGGTTTCCAGTTTGTTCAGGCCGCGCATGCAGCTGTCGTACGCCAGCAGGGTGTAACCCAGCGCTACGCCGATGTTGCGCAGTACGGTGGAGTCGGTCAGGTCACGCTGCCAGCGCGATACCGGCAGTTTTTCCGACAGGTGGCGCAGCAGAGAATTGGCCAGACCCAGATTGCCTTCAGAATTTTCAAAGTCGATAGGATTGACTTTGTGCGGCATCGTGGAGGAACCGATTTCGCCGGCTTTGGTTTTTTGCTTGAAGTAACCGATGGAGATGTAACCCCAGATGTCGCGGTTCAGATCCAGCAGGATGGTGTTCGCACGGGCAAAAGCATCGAACATTTCTGCCATGTAGTCATGCGGTTCGATCTGAATTGTGTACGGGTTGTACACCAGACCCAGACGCTGTTCGATCACGGCTTTGGAGAAACTTTCCCAGTCGTGTGCAGGATAGGCAGACAAGTGCGCGTTGTAGTTACCGACTGCACCATTCATTTTGCCAAGGATTTCCACTTTCGCGATACGGTCTGCAGCGCGGCGCAGACGTGCAACCACGTTGGCCAGTTCTTTACCCAGTGTCGTCGGGCTGGCTGGCTGGCCGTGGGTACGGGACAGCATAGGGATTTCTGCATTCAGATGCGCCAGTTCCGCCAGTTTCTCGACTCGCTCGGGTATCCCTGGATCGACGAAAGCCGCAATCCGGCCTATCGCCTGTTCCTGCGCTGACCCGCGCTGCCCTGCAGCGCCCGGACCGCGCGCCGCAAAGCGGC
>CAXBRG010000064.1:0-6849 GCA_963977995.1 uncultured bacterium
AGATGAAGCACGGTAAGAAGTACAACGCAGCGTTAGGCCAAGTCGACCGGGAGGCTCTGCTGGGTCTGAGCGAAGCGGTGGCCAAAGTCAAGGCGCTCGCCTCGGCCAAGTTTGACGAGACCATCGAAATCGCCTGTCGCCTCGGGGTGGACCCCCGTAAGGCCGACCAAGCGGTTCGGGGCACTCTGTCGCTTCCCGCCGGGACCGGTAAGACCAACCGCGTCGCAGTTTTCGCCGCCGGTGAAGCAGCGCAGGCTGCTCGTGATGCGGGAGCGGACGTCGTTGGTGCCGACGACCTCGTAGCCAAGGTGCAAGGTGGTTTCCTGGACTTTGACATCGCCATTGCCACGCCCGACCAGATGGGTCAAGTGGGTGGACTGGGTCGAGTTCTCGGACCGCGAGGCTTGATGCCGAACCCAAAGACGGGAACGGTGACCATGGACGTCGCAAAGGCCGTGACCGAGTTCAAGGGCGGTCGCGTGGAGTACAAGACGGACCGCTTCGGTAACGTCCACCTCCGCGTCGGGAAAGCGTCGTTCTCGGAAGCAGACCTCGTGAAGAACATCTCGGCCGTGATCGACGAACTCCTGCGCGCTAAGCCCGCGAGTTCGAAGGGCCGGTATCTCATGGGCGTGACCCTGTCATCGACGATGGGACCCGGGGTCAAGGTGGACCCGCTTCGGGCGCGTGAAGCCGACGAGCAGCTGGTGGGCGCCTAGTCGTTTTGACTCCCTCGGTGCCGAGGACATAACATACGAATTCCCTGCGGGGCGACCCGTAGTTACAACTGAACGAAACGCCAAAGACATCCGGATGTGGTTCGCCACGTAAAGGAATCAGAGATGATTCGCCTGACGAGGTGGTTCGAGACGTCCCTCGTGGACATCTCGCGCTGGATGTGTGCGGCCCGTACCGGGCGGCTCCCGGCATAAGGAGCGAGATGAGCGATGTGTTGACGAAGAAAGCCGCCGTCATCGACGAGGTCAAGGAGAAGGTTGACGGATCCTCCGCCGCCGTCGTGACCGAGTATCGCGGAATGACCGTTGCGGAAATCTCAACGCTCCGTCGCACTTTGCGTCAGGCGGGCGCCGACTACAAAGTCTTTAAGAACACGCTCGTCAAGCGGGCGATTGCCGGTACGCCGGTTGAGCCGATGGCGGAGTTTTTGGAAGGCCCGACTGCGATCGCCTTTGTTTCTGAGGACATTTCGGCGGTAGCGAAGAAGCTTCGCGATTTTGCGAAGGACACCCCGAGCCTGGTCGTGAAGGGCGGTGTTCTCGACGGACGCGCCCTCAGCGTGAAGGACCTCCTCGCTTTGGCCGATCTCCCGAGTCGCGATGTCCTCCTTGCTCAGCTCGCGGGACTCATTGCGCAACCGATGCGCCAGATGGCGAGCTTGATGAAGGCCGTCCCCCAGAATTTTGCCTACGGATTGTCGGCCTTGCTCGACAACCAGGGCGGAGCGCCCACAGTGGCGCCCACGACCGAAGAGGCTGCGGCACCCGCCGCAGTTGAAGCGGAAGCCGAGGCCCCCGCGGCCGAGGCGGCTACGGAGGAGGCACCCGCCGACTCCGCGACTGCTGACGCTGCGGCGTCGACCGAAGAGGTCGTCGACGAAGCTCCCGCGGCCGAGTAACTGCAGTACCTAGTCCGGAATTAAGAGAGAAGGAATCAACATGGCTGGAAGCCTGACCAAAGAGCAGATCCTTGACGGAATTGCTGAACTGACCGTCATCGAACTCAGCGAACTCCTGAAGGAGTTCGAGGACAAGTTCGGTGTTACCGCCGCGGCCCCCGTGGCCGTTGCCGCTGCGGCTCCTGCCGCGGGCGGTGCCGGTGGTGGCGACGCCGCTGGTGAAGAGAAGAGCGACTTCGACGTCATCTTGACGGATGCCGGTGCACAGAAGATCGCCGTCATCAAGGAAGTCCGTGCCCTGACCAACCTCGGCCTGAAGGAAGCCAAGGACCTGGTCGACGGCGCACCGAAGCCCGTCCTCGAGAAGGTTTCGAAGGCCGATGCCGACAAGGCCAAGGCGGCCCTCGAAGGCGCTGGCGCCACCGTCGAACTCAAGTAGTTCGCCACACACGCTGGTAGAAATCGGCGGGGCCCCCGGCCCCGCCGATTTCCTCGTTCTCCTCGACGGAGCCGAATTTGCGGCTGGTCGCTGGGGGCGATAACATAACTCTCCCGTGTCTGCGCTTGGTTTTGGGTCATCCGACGTCTTGCCGAGCGCTTCATGCTGCCGTATCCCTGCTCTTGACGTGAAGGATTATTTGTGCTGAAGCGCTCCGCGTTCCCGAATCGTTACTCGTTCGCTGCTCTTCCCGAGCCGACCGTAGAGAGGAACGGGCAACGCGTCTCTCTCTTCGATGCACTTCACGATGAAGTCACCTTCATCGATGTCAAGCCGAACCGTGAGTCGAAGAAGTTTGAAGTCATCGACCGCGCTCAGCCACTGACGCAGTACACCGACAACGGTCCACTGCACTTCTTGAACTTTCAAAATGACAAGTACGGATGGTTCCTTCGCGATGGTCTGAAGAAGGCCTTCGACGACATCTCACCGATCAAGGACTCAACGGGCAAACTGTCTCTCTACCTCGAGTTTGACCCGACCAACCCCGAATCAATCTCACCTCCGAAGCACAGCGAAGCCGAGTGCATCGAGCGAGGCCTGACCTATCAGCGCCCCGTGTTCGTCAATGCGGAGTTCCGTAACGAGGACACCGGAGAAATCAAGCAGAGCTTCGTGTTTATGGGCGACGTACCCGTGATGACCGAACGCGGCACCTTTATCTACTCGGGAACCGAGCGTGTCGTCGTGAGCCAGTTGCTGCGCTCCGACGGTATCTACATCGAACCGGGTCTCGATCAAAAGGGCAACGTCGTCTTTACCGCAACGTTGATTCCAGTTCGTGGTGAGCGTCCGAAGTTCACGATCGAAACCGGCGACGTCACGCGTGTCGTGGCCCGTCTTGGTAAGGGCAAGAAGGTCAACGCCCTCACAGTGTTGCGAGCGATGGACTCCCGCGTGACGTGGGAAGTTCTCTCGGAGGCGATCTACGGCAACGCCGACAAGGAAGCGAAGTTCCCCATCTTGCAGATGGACTACGAGCGGTACCGCACTCGTTACAACGATCGCTACGACAAGGAAATCAAGACGGCCATCAACCGTTCGAACCGTCAGGGTGGGGGCAGCAACAAGCTCGCTAAGTTCGCGGCGGAGTCGGTAGCGAAGTACGACGTTGCGATTACCAAGATTGGTACTCGTCGCAATGCGGTCGTCGAAGCAATTTCGGCGATCACCTCGAAGGACGCCACTCAGGCGGACGGCATCTTGAAGTCGCCCGACCGTATCGTGGCCTCTTTCCAATCGACGGCGTACGCCCAGGGTTACAAAGAGATTCTTGAAGCGGCGGGTGCTTCGGTCGAACTCAAGATGCACACGATTGACGCCTTGACGATGCACCTCGCGGTCTTCCACGGTGCCGATGAGTCCAAGCGTGACCAGGCGAGCCAAGAGATGGCGTTGATCGAAACGTATAAGTCCTGGAAGGGTCTCGAACCGGCCGATCGCTGGCTCGACATCTTTGACATCGAGGCGTGGCGCGCCCCGAGTGCGCCGGTCCCCGGCGACGCGTCGGCTCCGAACCGATTCCGCAACGCTATGGAGTCGCGTATTGAGCCCTACTTCCGTAATCTCTTCCTCGATCCGACCCGACCACTGCTGCCGAATCAGGCTCTTCGTGGCTCGGAGCGCACCCGTGCGCGGGCCAGCTTTGAGATGAGCGAACTGGGTCTGCAGCGAATTTCTCGCAAGTTTGAGCGATGCAACGAAATCGAACTGAACCGTTCAGTGTTTGGTCCGCTGTTTGATGAACCGCAGAGCGAGCGTCGCTGGCTGAGCCCCGAAGAAGTTCTCGCGACGGTGACCTACCTCTTGAACCTGCGCATGGCGTACCTCGACGAGCGCTCGCAGAACGCGAGTGACCCGGCGTCGTACCGCACCGATGACGTGGACCAGTTGTCGAACCGACGCATTCGCAGTGTGGGTGAACTCGTCTTGATCGCCTATCGCGGCGGACTGAGTCGCATGGAGCGAACTGTTCGTGACCGCATGCAGACCATTGACAGTGAGGCCATCACGCCGACGGGTCTGATCAATATCCGTCCCGTCGTGGCGGCCGTCCGCGAGTTCTTCTCATCCTCGCAGCTCAGCCAGTATCTCGACAACACCAACCCACTGTCCAGCCTCACCAACAAGCGCCGTCTCTCCGCGCTCGGTGTCGGTGGTTTGACGCGCGAGCGTGCCGGTTTGGAAGTTCGCGACGTGTTGGCGTCCTACTACGGACGCATCTGTCCGATCGAGACACCGGAAGGTCCGAACGTCGGTCTGATTGGTTACTTCTCGAACTACGCCATGCTCGACCAGTACGGATTTGTGAACTCACCCGTGCGCTTGGTGCGTGACGGTGTCGTGACGAACGAGTTCCGTTGGGTCGACTACGAGTCCGAGCCCTACATGAAGATTGCGGCCGCGGAAACCGAGCTGGAGCCCAACGGTCGGATCAAGGAAGACAAGGTCCTGATTCGTACCGGTGCACCGGGTACCGGTATCGCTCACTTCAAGAACTCCGAGATGGGCCTCGGCTCCACCGTCGCCGAGTTCTCCGTCGTGAAGCGCGAAGACGTCGATGCCATCGACATCTCGCCGATCCAGCACATCTCGCTCTCGACGGCCCTGATTCCCTTCGTGGAACACGACGACGCTCAGCGAGCACTGATGGGTGCCAACATGCAGCGCCAGGCCGTCCCACTGATCGTGCCGGAGGCACCGTACGTCGGTACGGGTCTGGAAGCGCGCGCGGCGATCGACTCGGGTGAAGTACTGCTCGCCGAAGCCACGGGTGTCGTCACGGAAGTGTCGGGCGACCGCATCGTCGTGGAGTACGACGAGGCCGTTCCCGTTCGTGACGCCAAGCCCGTCAAGAAGAAGAGCTACCGACTGAACAAGTTCCGTCGTTCGAACCAGGGAACATCGATGCACCAGCGCGCCCGCGTGTCGGTCGGTGACGCCGTGGTGAAGGGTGAGATTCTGGCCGACGGTACGTCAACGTCACAGGGTGAGTTGGCACTCGGCAAGAACCTGCTCGTGGCCTACATGTCGTGGGAGGGTTTCAACTTCGAAGACGCCATCATTGTGTCGGAGCGTCTCGTGAAGGACGACGTGTTGACGTCGGTTCACATCGAGACCTACGAATGTGATGCTCGCGATGTGAAGTTGGGTCAAGAGGAAATCACTCGCGACATCCCCAACCTTCCCGAAAATCTCCTCGCCCATCTCGACGATCGCGGCATCATTCGCATCGGATCGGAAGTGGCGCCCGGCGACATTCTCGTCGGCAAGGTGACTCCGAAGGGTGAGTCGGACCCGACGCCGGAAGAGCGTCTGCTGCGCGCCATTTTCGGTGACAAGGCCGACGACGTTCGCGACGTGTCAATGCGACTTCCGCACGGACAGTTCGGTACGGTGATCGGTGTCAAGGTCATCGAGCGTGACGGTGAAGAAGAGCTTCAGCCCGGTGTGAACCAGCTCGTGCGCGTCTTCGTCGCCCAGAAGCGAAAGATCGCCGAGGGCGACAAGCTCGCCGGTCGTCACGGGAACAAGGGTGTCATTTCGCGCGTTCTGCCCGAAGAGGACATGCCGTACCTCGCTGACGGAACGCCCGTTGACATCATCTTGTCGCCACTCGGTGTTCCGAGCCGTATGAACGTCGGTCAGTTGCTCGAGAGCCACCTCGGCTACGCGGCTCGACACGGATGGTCTGACGTGGAGTCCAACGAACTCGCCGGTACCGCGGGTCACGGAGACGCGGCGAATCGCAAGACTCGTCCCCGTACTGAGCCGGCACTGTACGTGTCGTCACCGGTCTTTGACGGTGCCCGTTGGGACCAGGACGATCCGCGCAATAGCAAGCCCAACATCAAGCAGATTTTCTCGACGCTCAACAACGACGGCCAGCAGGGTCAGCGACTCTTGGGTACCGACGGAAAGGCCGTGTTGTACAACGGCCGTACCGGAGAGCCGTACGACAACCCAGTGCACGTGGGCTATGCGTACATCTTGAAGTTGAACCACATGGTCGACGACAAGATCCACGCTCGCTCCACCGGTCCGTACGCTTTGGTGACCCAGCAGCCCATCGGTGGTAAGGCTCAGTTCGGTGGTCAGCGCTTCGGTGAGATGGAAGTGTGGGCCCTCGAGGCCTACGGTGCCGCTCACGCTCTGCAGGAGTTGATCACGGTCAAGTCCGATGACACTCGCGGTCGCGAACTGACCTACGAAGCCATCGTCAAGGGTGAGAACCTGCCGACGCCTGGTGTTCCTGAGTCGTTCAAGGCCCTCGTGAAGGAAATGCAGGCGCTGTGTTTGAACGTCGAGGTTCGCACCTCGAATGGTCAGATTGTGCAGCTCGCTGACACCGAAGACGACTTCAACAGCCCGACGCGTTTGTTGGGCATCAACATTCAACGCAATGAGCACGGTTCGGATGAGGACGACGCACGTCGTGCCGCCGAGCGCGCAGAGAGGAACACCTACCGTTCATGAGCCCGGTCAACGTTTCTTCCATCGACCAGATTCGGATCGGACTCGCTTCGGCGAAGAACATCCAAGACTGGTCATCGGGTGAAGTTAAGAAGCCCGAAACTGTTAACTACCGCACCAACAAGCCTGAGAAGGACGGACTCTTCTGCGAGAAGATCTTCGGACCCACCCGCGACTGGGAGTGCTACTGCGGCAAGTACAAGCGCGTGCGCTTCAAGGGCATCATCTGCGAGCGCTGCGG
>CAXBRG010000065.1:0-6843 GCA_963977995.1 uncultured bacterium
TCCTTGTCACCGCACGGCAACGCGGCGGTAAAAACCAGGTAACAACACAATATTCAGGCGGTCGCGTTCGTCGCCGAGCATTAAAGAAATCAAAAAATGGTGAAGTAAGCAAGCGCGCTGAGGTAATGGACGAAAAGATTCCTAAGCCAGAGCGGTTGCATGGTCGCCATGTATTAAATCGCTATGAAGACGGCATGGAAAAGTGCATCGGCTGCGAACTGTGCGCGGGGGTCTGTCCGGCCGACTGCATTTACGTGCGGGGACTGGATAACCCCCTCGATCACCCGGTGAGCCCTGGCGAACGTTATGGGTACGTCTACGAAATCAACTACTTGCGATGCATCCACTGCGACATGTGTGTCGAAGCCTGTCCGACCGAGGCAATCACCGAGTCCAAGCTCTTTGAATTTAGTTTTACGAATCGCGCCGACGCGATTTATACCAAGGCCGAGTTGGTGGTGGATGACTTCGGACAACCGAAGCGCTTGCCCTGGGAGGACTGGCGCGACGGGGAGTCTGACATGACGTCGGGCTGGATGCGCGCCACGGCCTCTGCCGGCAACGCCGAGTACGCGGGTGTTGTTCAGTGGTCGGGTGACCTGGGCGTCGGTGTTCGCGCCGCCGAAGCGGGACAGTCGGATCATCGCAACGACGCCGCGACGGGGTCGAAGCAGTTGCGCGATGCCTTTACAGCCCACCTCCTGCCCGAGGATGTGCCCCTGCAGTCGCGGGGTCTCACACAGATTGTCGAACGACTCGAGAGCTTCCGTAACCGAATTACGAGGAGATCACGAGCATGATGACCCTCGCCATGACCGTTCCCGATGTACTCGTATTCACGGCCGCCGCCGCGATGGTGGTGGTGGGGGCCGTCGGTGTGATTACCTTCCGCAATCCCGTCCACAGTGCCATCAGTTTGATTTTGACGTTGCTGGGCGTTGCGGTGGCGTTCGTGGAACAAGAGGCACACTCTCTCGCGGCCGTGCAAATCATTGTGTACGCCGGAGCGATTGTGGTGCTGTTTTTGTTCGTCATCATGTTTCTCGGAGTCGATGAGCGTGAAGACGTCAGCGTGGAACCGCTGGTCGGTCAACGTCCCTTGGCGTACGCCAGCGTCTTTGTGACCGTTGGCGGCATCGTCGCCATGCTGTCACGCGGCGGCTGGGTGACGGGCGCACCAACGGTCACCGGCCCAACTGCCGTGTACGTCGGCTCAACCGCCGACAATGTGACGGCCGTCGGCCAGAGCGTCTTTACGACCTACCTCTTTGCCTTCGAGGCGACTGCTGCCTTGTTGATCATCGCAGTCGTTGGCGCCGTCGTTCTCGCTCGCCGTGAGCGTTCTGTGGAAGGGGGCGATCTCGTATGACGATCCCTGCTTCCTGGTTTCTCACGCTCGCCGCGCTGCTCTTTGGCATTGGAGCCTTCGGGCTTCTCACCCGGCGTAGTGCTCTGATTATGTTCATGTGTGTCGAACTGATGTTGAACGCCGTCAACCTCACGTTCGTCACGTTTTCTAACTCACTCAACGATGTCGCCGGCCAAGCGTCGGTGTTCTTCGTGATGGTGGTGGCCGCCGCTGAAGTGACGGTTGGCTTGGCCATTGTCGTAGCGGTCTTTCGGCGACGACAGTCCAACACAGTTGATGATCTGAGCGAGCTGAAGGGATAGTTGTGACGACGATTGCCACCTTGATCCCGCTCCTCCCACTACTGGGGTTCTTGAGCATTCTCATCCTCCCGCACCGACCCGGCACCGACCGACCCGGCTGGATCGCCACGGCGGCGGTGGGGGGTTCGTTTGTGGCGACCGTCGTCACCTTCGTGGGTGTGCTGGGACACGAGGGCAACACGCTGTCCGTCTCGTTATTTTCGTGGATTTCGTCGGGCCCACTCCACGTCGATGCGGCGCTCCTCATTGACCCCCTCTCGATCACGATGTGTCTGTTCGTGACGGGAATTTCGACGCTGATTCACCTGTACTCCATCGGCTACATGCACGGCGAGAAGGATTTCCGAAAGTTCTTCCTCTACCTCAACTTGTTCGTCTTTTCGATGCTGGTTTTGGTCCTCGGGAGCAGCCTCCTCGTCACATTTGTTGGTTGGGAGGGCGTTGGCGTCTGTTCGTACTGGCTCGTGAGCTACTACTTCACCAAGGACGCTGCCGCTTCCGCCGGAAAGAAAGCTTTTATCTATAACCGAGTGGGCGACGTGGGGCTCTTGCTCGCTATGTTCCTCATCTTCTCGCACTTTGGTTCACTGGATTACCTGGCCGTGTTGAGCCAGGCGTCCGTGGTGCCACTGTCGGATGTGCTCGCGCTGCTCATCGTGCTCGCGCTACTCCTCGCCGCGACGGGTAAGTCGGCACAAATCCCCCTCTTTAATTGGCTCCCCGACGCCATGGAAGGTCCGACCCCCGTGTCGGCCCTGATTCACGCCGCCACAATGGTGACCGCCGGTGTGTATCTCCTGGTTCGGATGTCACCCGTTCTCGACCTCTCGCACACGGGACGCGCAACGATCGCCATCATCGGTGGCGCTACCGCCTTTGTGGCGGCGACGGTGGCGACATCCCAAAAGGACATTAAGAAAGTCCTGGCCTTTTCGACGGTGTCGCAGATTGGCTACATGGTCATGGCCGTTGGCTCGGGGGCATATGTTGCCGCCATCTTCTTGATGGTTGCTCACGCCTTTTTCAAGGCGCTGTTGTTTCTGGGCTCAGGCTCCGTTATCCACGCGCTGCACGGTGAGCAAGACCTCCGCCGGATGGGTGGTCTCCAGAAGTACCTACCAATTACTTTCCCCACCTTTTTGATCGGCTGGCTGGCCATTGCTGGCATTCCACCCTTCGCCGGGTTCTGGGCGAAGGGTGATGTGCTGACGAAGGTCTACGAGTACAGCCGACCCTTATGGGTGCTCGGTCTGTTGACGGCTGTGTTAACGGCGTACTACATGAGTCGACTCTTTGTTTTGACGTTCCGAGGCGATGAACGATTCCGAGAGGTGACCCACGGCGACGATCCTCACGAGAGTCCCTGGGTGATGACGGCGCCGCTCGTGGTGCTCGCAGTGTTATCGGCGATCGGCGGCGTGTTCAACCTGCCGTGGATCCACGGAACCTCACTGGCCGGATTCCTCGCTCCGCTCGTGGGCGAGGAGGCCGGTGGTGTGTCGCACGGTACGGAAGTACTTCTTGCGACCGCCGACGCCCTCGCGGCGGTAGTCGGCCTGGTCCTCGCCTTCAGCGTGTGGCGTTCGACCTCACCATGGCCGCGTTATGAATCGACGTTCTTCGAAGCCGTCTGGCGCTGGGATGACGCGTACGACCGGACGATCGGGCGACCGGCGCAGCGACTCGCCACGTTTGGCGCAGAGGTTGTTGAACCCCGCATCATCGATGGGGCGGTCCACGGTGTCGCCGGTACCGTCGTACGGAGCGCGACCGGTGTCCGAAAGATTCAGACGGGATACGTGCGTCACTACGGCTTAGCGATGGTCATCGGGACCGCCCTGACAGTTCTCTTCTTAGTGGCGAGGTCTTGGTAGCTATGCGCTCACCCCTTCTCATCGTTGCCCTCCTTCTGCTTCCCATTGCGGGAATAGCGGTCCTCTCACTGCGTCCATGGGACGCACGCATGACGACGCGCATCGCCGCATCGCTCACGTCCGCGCAACTCGTCGTCGCGATAGCGGCGGCCGTCGGGTACCACGCACGAGGCGGTGGTTCATTTGGTCTCACGTACCGTCGAATACTCGCCTCGTCATGGGGACTGGCCTTTGATATCGGAGTCGACGGAATTTCACTCTTCCTCGTTGTGCTGACTGCCCTGGTGACGACTGTCGCCCTACTTGGCGCGAACCAAGGTGAGCGGACTTTTGTTCGCTGGATCTTGCTATTGAATGTCGCGACCGCCGGAGCCTTCGTCACTCGCGACCTCCTGCTGTTCTTCTTGTTTTTCGAACTCACGCTCATTCCGAGCTACTTCTTGATTGCCAACTACGGCGGACCCGCTCGGTCGGCGGCAGCATTGAAGTTCTTCGTGTACACACTCTTTGGTTCGGGATTCTTCCTCGTCGGCATGGTGTATCTCGGAATCCGCCATCAGCACATCTTTGGTGGTGATGTGACGTTTGCGTACGGCGAACTCGCCAAGGTTGCACTGTCGCCGGCCGCCGCCACGTGGGTTCTCGTGGGATTCCTCATCGCGTTCGGTGTGAAGAGTCCGTTGTTCCCACTGCACTCTTGGTCACCCTCCGCGTACGCCGAGGCGCCAACGGCCGGTTCAATGATGCTTTCGGCACTCTTGGCCAAGTTGGGCACCTACGGCCTCTTGCGATTTGGTGTGGCACTTTTGCCGGATGGGGTTGATCGGGTTCGTCCCTACGTCATGACGCTGGCGGTCATTGGCATTCTCTACGGATCCGGAGTCGCCGCCGTGAGCAAGAACCTCAAGCGACTGGTCGCCTATTCATCGTTGGCGCAAGTGGGCTTCATTATTCTCGGTCTGTTTTCTGGCTCGCTGGTTGCGATCAACGGCGCCGTCCTCTTGATGTTCAATCACGGCATCATCACCGCCGCCTTGTTCTTGCTGATTGGTGGTCTCGAACGCCGCCGTGGCACGAGTGATATTGCGGGACTCGCGGGTCTCCAGGGACCGGCCCCCGTCTTCGCGGCTCTCTTTACCGTGGTCATGCTTGGCTCTATTGGACTGCCAGGTCTGTCGGGATTTGTGTCGGAATTCCTCGTCCTTCTTGGTGCCTTTAACGCGCACCCGTGGTGGGCGGCCGTGGCAACGACCGGCGTGATCTTCGCCGCTCTCTATCTCCTGTGGGCCTACCAGCGTGTCTTTCACGGCGTGGCCGACGGAGAGAATGCCACCGTATCGGACGCCACCATTCGGGAGCGATCGGTTCTGGCGCCACTGGTCGCGCTGATCGTGGTGCTGGGTATCTATCCCGCGCTGTTGTTGCGCACCATTGAACCCTCGGTGGTCACGTCAATCACCGCCTCGGTCGTGAGCCCGGGAGGTGGCCAGTGACGATTTCGATGCCGTCGGTTAACTACCTCGCCATTGCACCAATTTTGGTGCTGTTGGGAGGCTCCTTGCTCCTCATGATGACCGCCGCCCTGACGAAGAGTCGTATCTCGCTGCGAGTGGCGACCACCCTGGCGGCCGGCACCTGCGGTATCGCTGCGGCGATTGCACTGTTTCAATGGAGCGACGTCAGCTCTCACGGCGAGTCGACGACATTGGCGCACGCCATCGCCTACGACGGATTTGGCGTCCTCGCCTCGGGGATTATCGCCGCGGCGACGTTGCTCGCCACACTGAGTGCTCACGATTGGATTGCCCGAGCTCGCACCGTCGGCATCGAGTTCCATATTCTTCTGCTGGCATCGGCCTCGGGGGCGATGATGATGGCGCAAGCCAACGACCTCATCGTTGTATTTCTTGGATTGGAAATTCTTTCCATCGGTCTCTACGTACTCGTGGCGTACGACCGGCACCGCTCAACGTCATCCGAGGCAGCGCTGAAGTATCTGCTCTTGGGTGGTTTCGCGTCGGCACTCTTTATCTACGGTGCAGCGTTGACGTACGGAGGAACCGGAACGACGACGTTGACGGGTATTGCCTATTTCATGGCCCACAATTTCATTCTGCAGCCTGGAGTTTTGGTGGCCGGGATCGGTCTGATGCTGGTCGGCTTCGCGTTCAAGGTGGCCGCGGTCCCGTTTCATTCGTGGAGCCCCGACGTGTACGAGGGTGCTCCGTCACCCGTGACGGGATTTATGGCGTCGGTCGTCAAGATCGGCGCCTTCGCGGGCGTCGTCCGGATTCTGATTGAAGCCCTCTCAACGCAAGCGATGGCCTGGCGCCCCCTCGTCTGCGCGCTCGTCATACTTTCGACCTTCCTCGGTGCGGGACTCGCGGTTCTCCAACGAAACATCAAGCGCCTGCTCGCGTATTCGTCGATCAATCACGCCGGATTCATGTTGTTAGGTCTGTGGTCCGCCACGCCCCGAGGCGTCGCGGGGACTTTGTACTACGTGATGACGTATGCGCCCGTCGTCATCGCGACGTTCACCATTGTCTCCCTACGGGGTGGTGCGAACGAAGACAGTCACGACATTGAGTCGTACCGCGGCCTTGCCCGCCGCCAACCTCTCCTCGGTGCCGCACTCGCCACACTGCTGCTGAGCCAGGCGGGTGCACCCTTCACCACCGGCTTTTACGCCAAGTTCGCGGTAGTGACCGCTGCGGTTGACGCCGGCGGGGCTTGGCTGGGTGTCGTGGTGATGATGGCCGCCACCATTGCGGGTTACTTCTACGTGCGCCTCGTCCTCTCGCTCTACGACCTCACCGGCTCACCCTCTGAGGTGACCGTTCCGCGACCGTCGGCTGTCGTCATCGGCATTGGCGCAGTGTCGGCACTTGTCTTTGGTGTGTGGCCCGGCCCTCTGGAGTCTCTGGCCCACCACGCCGTTCTCCTCCTTCCGTGAGCCGAGTAGCAATCGCCACCTGTCGCGATCTCTACATCGACGAGGACACGCCACTACTGCTCACCGCGCTTGCGGACTATGAGGTGATAGTCGACCTTGTCGCGTGGGACGACCCGACCTACGACTGGTCGTTAACCGACCTTGTCGTGATTCGCTCGACGTGGGACTACACCACGCGCGTGACGTTGTTTCGCACGTGGGTGCAGACCCTCCCGCGAGTTCTGAATAGCGTCGACTTGATTCTGCCCAATACTGATAAGCACTATTTGGCCGATCTCAGTGCGCGCGGCATACCGACCATCCCGACGGTCTTTGCCGATGTGGGTGTCGCGCCATTGTTTC
>CAXBRG010000066.1:0-6779 GCA_963977995.1 uncultured bacterium
TCTTCGTAAAAGGGTAATCCTGAACAATGCATGGGAATCAGGAAGTCTGGATTCAAGGCCTTCAATTCCGCCACGGTAGCCTTCACATAGTCCAGCGGCATGGGCATCAGGTGAAAACCGCCGATGATTGCGTGTATTTTGTTGATGCCTGAGACCTGCATCGCGGCGCGCACGGCAATGGCAGCAGAGGTCGTTGTCTTGCCGACGCCTCCGCTTCCAGCCACCATGACAACATGGCTCGCACCGATCAACACGTCGAACGATGACGGATCGGTCACGACGACGCTGGATGATTTGCTCCTGCGAGTGCGCGACGACGACACCGCAAAGGAGCGACTCCTCCAGATCCTGGACGCGTTGGGGCCGAGTGATCCGGTCGCGCTCACGTATCGCCGACGTCTGGCGAACCTTCTCTACTAATGCGAGTCTTTTCTCCGCCCGCCGCGCTCCACCTTCGACTCGGCGACACGGTGATGGATGTGACGCATCGTGCTCTGGTCATGGGAATCTTGAATCGGACCAAAGACTCCTTCTTCGCACCCGCCGCAACGTTTGACCTCGACGCCTTCCTCTTTCGGGCGGAGGCGTTAGTCCGTGACGGCGCCGACCTCCTTGATGTCGGTGGCGTCAAAGCAGGACCCGGTGACGACGTGAGTGAGGAAGAGGAGTTGGAGCGCGTCGTCCCCGCGATTGAAGAACTTCGCCGGCGCTTTGACGTGCCCCTCTCGATTGACACCTGGCGAGCGAGCGTGGCACGGGCCTGTTTCGCCCACGGTGCGGTCGTCGGCAACGACATCAGTGGCTTTGCCGATCCGGACTATCTCGCGGTGGCCGCGACGGCCGGGGCCACGGTGGTGGCGACTCATATTCGCCTTCGCCCGCGGGTGGCCGATCCCACGCCCGAGTACGACGACGTGGTGAAGACGGTCCGCGACTTCTTGCTCGATCGACGGGAACGTGCGCGGGCGGCCGGTGTCGCTGACGACCGCATCATTCTCGATGCCGGCTTCGACTTGGGCAAGACCGCCGCGCAGAGTCTCGAGTTACTGCGTCATTCGGCGGAACTCGCTGACCTCGGTTCACCACTTTTGCTGTCGGCATCGAACAAGACGTTCCTTGGTGTGATGTTTGATCTACCAGTGACCGACCGCCGTGAGCCAACTCTCGCCGCCTCTGCGCTCGGCATCGTGGCCGGTGGGCGAGTCCTTCGTGTTCACGATGTTCAGGGAACTGTGCGAGTTCGTGATGCGATGATGCGACTCTCTGAGGAACGCCATGGCTGACCACGTCATCGCTCTGGTGGGTTCGAACGAAGTGATTGTCAACGACGAGACGCGGACGCTGGTTGCCGAACTGCTCGGTGGTAATGAGCCCGGAATGGCACTCGAGGAGTTCACCGTTAATGACGATGCGAGTACGGCCGACGAGCGGGAAACGTTTCTGCAACGGGTTGTTAACGCGTTGAATACCCCACCGTTTATTGTCGATCGCCGCGTGGTGGTCGTTCGCAATGCCTACGCTCTGACCAAGGCGGCGTCGGCGTCGCTCGAGCAGTGGTGTTCGTCGCCCACCCCCGGTGTGACGCTGCTGCTCTCGGGCACCGCCAGCAAGCCTCCCGCTCTCACCAAGTTGGCAGAACGTGTCGTCGATGTTTCGGTGGGGTACAACAAAGAAGAGGCGTACCTCCGTAGCAAGTTCAAGGAGTACCACGTCGCTGTTGAACCCGCGGTCGTCAAGATTGTTCTTGAACGAATCGGTGAAGAGGTCGAACGAGTCGACGCTCTCGCCCGCACGTTGCACGCCGTGTACAACGACCAGGTCGTATCAGTGGCTGATGTCGAACCGTACTTGGGTGAGATGGGGAATGTTCCTGAATGGGACTTGACCGACGCTGTCGATCGGGGTCGGCTGACGGAAGCTCTGACGACGATGCGGCGAATGGTTGAATCTGAAGGTCGAGTGCCCATCCAAATTGTGGGAATCTTTCAGCGTCACTACGTGCGACTATCGCAACTCGTGAACTCGGGCGCGGTAACGACCAAGGCCGTGATGGGGTTGTTGGGTTTAAAGGAGTACCCCGCGAAGAAGTTGTTGTCGACGTACAACGCACTTGGATCAGACCGGGTGGCCCACGCCCTGCACCTCGTGGCGCAGGCGGATGTTGACCTCAAGGGTGCGACCGCCCTCGACCCGGAAGTGGTCCTCGAGATTCTGACGGCTCGACTCGCACGACTCAGTGCGAGCGGGCGAAACTAGTTCGACGTGAGCTCGTTCAGGCGCTTCATCAATCCGCTCTTGCGGTTCGCGGCCTGATTCTTGTGAATGACACCCTTCGAAGCGGCGCTATCGAGACGCTTGATAGCTAGTCGCAATGCTTCGGCTTCGGCGTCAGTGCCCGCAGCGGCCACGGCGTTCTTCACGCGGGTGCGGATTTCAGACTTCACGGCCTTGTTGCGCTGACGAGCGAGCTCGTTGGTACGGATGCGCTTGATTTGGCTCTTGATGTTCGCCACAAAAAACCTCGAAATTACGTAGTGCCGGATTTCCGGCGGGCTGAGAAATGCTAGCAGTTCTGCTGATGCCGTCCAAAAGCCTCGGAAATCGCCGGTAGCCTAAGTGTGCTGTGGCCACCCCTTCCTCCCCGATCGACCCGTCGAAAATCCGTAATTTCTCCATCATTGCGCACATCGACCACGGGAAGTCAACGCTGTCGGACCGAATTCTGGAAATCACGAAGGCCGTCGAAGCTCGCAATATGCGAGCGCAGTACCTCGACTCGATGGACATTGAGCGAGAGCGTGGCATCACAATCAAGGCCCAGAACGTGCGGGTGGAGTACGAGGGTCACATCCTGCATCTCATTGACACTCCGGGTCACGTGGACTTTGGTTACGAAGTCTCCCGATCTCTCGCGGCCTGCGAGGGCGCCGTCCTCCTCGTGGATGCGAGTCAGGGGATTCAAGCCCAGACTCTCGCCAACTGTTACCAGGCGATTGAGAACAATCTCGAGATCGTGGCCGTACTGAACAAGATCGATCTTCCGGCGGCCGACCCCGATCGTTGTCGTGACGAACTCGACCGGGTGTTGGGCATCCGACCCCACGAAGTGCTCACTATCTCGGCGAAGACGGGCGAGGGCGTTCCCGAACTACTGCACGCGATTATCGAAAGAATCCCCGCCCCCCAGGGCGACCCCTCCGCGCCACTCCGCGGACTGATTTTTGACTCGCACTTCGATCAGTATCGAGGCGTTGTTAGTTCGATTCGAATCGTCGACGGGACACTCCGATCACACCAAAAGATTCGTTTAATGCAAGCGGGTCTCGTCTACGACGTAGAAGAGATCGGGAAGCGCACGCCGAGTACCGTGGCCCTCGATGTGCTCGGCCCCGGCGAGGTGGGCTATCTCATTGCCGGGATCAAGGAGGTGGGTTCGGCGAAATCGGGAGAGACCGTGACGGACGCCGCCAAACCGGCGTCGGAGCCTCTCGCCGGTTACCACGACGCGAAGCCCATGGTGTTTTGTGGAATCTATCCAATCGACGGGGACGAGTTGCCCGACTTGCGCGACTCGCTTGACAAACTGAAGCTCAACGACGCGAGTATCACCTTTGAGCCCGAATCCTCACACGCCCTCGGTTTTGGTTTCCGGTGTGGGTTCCTCGGCCTGTTGCACATGGAGATTGTGCGTGAGCGTTTGGAGCGTGAGTTCAATCTCTCCCTCATTGCCACGGCACCGTCCGTGGTGTACCGGGCCTACCTCACCGACGGCACCGTGCGCGACGTTGACAATCCGACGGAGATGCCCGAAGTAAGCCGGATTGACCACGTCGACGAACCGATGCTCGATATCTCCATTCTCACGCCGGCCGACTACCTCGGCCCCGTGATGGATCTCTGCCAGAGTCGTCGCGGCGAGATGACCAAAATGGAGTATCTCTCCACCGAGCGCGTGGAGATTCGATACCGCCTTCCGCTGGCGGAGGTGGTCATTGACTTCTTCGACGCCCTGAAGTCTCGAACGAAGGGTTACGCCTCGTTGGACTACGAACCCTCGGGCTACGTGACGTCGCAACTGGTGCGAGTGGACCTGTTAATCAACCATCAACCCGTTGACGCCTTCTCCACGATCGTCCACCGCAGCAACGCCGATTACTACGGTCGCAAGATGGCCGAACGATTGAAGGAACTAATTCCGCGGCAGATGTTTGACGTCCCCATTCAGGCGGCAATCGGCGGCCGGATCATTGCGCGCGAGACGGTGAAAGCGATTCGCAAGGACGTTCTTGCTAAGTGTTACGGCGGTGACATCACGCGAAAGCGCAAGCTCCTCGAGAAGCAAAAAGAGGGGAAGAAGCGAATGAAGAACATTGGCCGTGTAGAGATTCCCCAAGAGGCCTTTGTCGCCGCTCTCAAATTGGACGATTAGAGAGCGCGCCACGCGCGTAGCGTCGCATCGGCCGCCATTGCGTGGCGACCGCCGATTCCCAGGTGGGCGGCGATGAAGAACGCCAGCCACCCGAAGGCTCGCTGCCACGTCGGACCGTCCGCTCGGTAGCAGTCGGTGAGAGCACCCCAGGTCGTGGGGTGGAGGGCGAGCAGAGCGCCACCGAGGTCACACGCGGGATCGCCCGCGCACAGGTCACCAAAGTCAATGAGCCCCGCGAGCTCGCCATCTCGCAGAACGAGATTGCCGCCGTGCAGGTCCCCGTGCAACCACCTCGGTTGTCCGGCGAAGGGAGTTGCTCGAAGCCCGTGAGCGAAGTGACGCGCTAACCAACCGTCGCCATCTCGTTCGTTCTGGAGAGTGAACGATTCATGCCGCCGTTCGAGGGGAACACCGCGGAACGGGTTCATTGGAGCGTCATGCGGCGCACTGCGGTGAAGATCGCGAAGTGCGGCACCGAGAGTTGCCGCCGCACTGAGTGACGTGATGGGGCCGGTTCGTAGCGCAATCTCACCCTCGATCCACGTCGTCACGTTCCACGGGTACGGAAACAGTTCGTGCGGCCGTCCTCGCCACACGATGGTGGGCGTGGGTAGGCGAAGTGGTGCGGTGGCCTCGGCCTGCCATCGTTGCTCGTTGTCGAGGAGTGCGACCGCGCTCGTGCGGCGGGGGAGTCGAAGAGTGTGACGCGTCGTGCGCCAGATCTCGTTGTCAAAGCCGCCCCCTACGTGGACGAGACCCTCGCTGGACTGGCCCGCCACCGCGAGGAGGGTCCGCGCTATGTCGACGTTCGAAGAGATGTCGGCGGTGGGAAACTGCACGTCAGTAGTCTGCCCGCCCGAAAACGGACGGTGAGTGAAGCGTTAGCACTCGGTAAAATCGACTGCTAGCAGATCTATGCCGAAGAAATCTTCCCCTCAGACCCCCGCCTCGAATGAGACGTTGGCTCCGCGCCAGTCTGCGATTCTTGAAGCCGTCGTTACCGAACACATCGATACGGCGCATCCCGTCGGTTCGCAGTCCGTTCACGACAGCGCCAACCTCAATGTCTCATCGGCGACGATTCGTTCCGACATGGCCACGCTCGAGCGGGAGGGGTATCTCCTGCAGCCCCACACGTCGTCGGGGCGCATTCCCACGGAGAAGGGTTATCGCTACTTCGTCGATCACTTCCGTCGGGGCAAGTTAGCCCCGGCCAAGGTGTCGGAGTTAGGTGAGTTTGTGGGTTCGCTCCAGGGCGAACTGACGGCGATTTACGAGCAAATTACCGCAAAGTTGGCGGACGTCACCAAGTACCCGGCCTTCTTTGTGCGTAGCGCACCCGAGGTCGCCGTCATCAAAGACGTCAATCTCATTGATTTCAGTGACCGTCGGCTCTTGGTCGTGGTGACGTTGTCAACGATGGAAGTGGTGAAGTCGGTCGTCAATTTGGAATTCTCGGTGACGCCCGACGACGTCCAGGCCGCCAAGATCCAACTCGCGGCGTTGCTCGCGGGTGTATCGATGGACGAACGAGTCGAAGTACCGAGCCGGCAGACGGCGGTATCGCGCACGGTTCGACAGTGTGTCGAGGCAGTCTTGAACTCCGTGGCGGTTCAAGAGGGTGATCAAGTGTTTGTTGGCGGCACGGCAAAGGTCGCCGACCAATTCGACACCTTGGATACGGCCCGATCGGTCTTGGACGTACTTGAACACAACTTGGTGATCGTCTCACTCATTACCGAAATTCTGAGCCGCAGTGACGGACTGGCCGTGGCAATTGGCTCCGAGCACGGCTATACGCCGTTGGCGAACTGTGCCGTCGTTGTTGCTCCCGTTACCGTTGACGGCGCACCGGCGGGCGCCGTCGGGTTGCTGGGTCCCACGCGAATGAAGTACCCCGAAGCGATGGCCGCTGCGACAGTTGTCTCGCAACAACTGTCCGAGAAGATGGGTGAGCACGAGTGAGTAGCCCCGATCTCTACGCCATCTTGGAGGTGGACTCGTCAGCCTCAGCGGAGGAACTGAAGAAGTCCTATCGGCGTCTCGCTCGGCAGTATCACCCCGATACAAATCCCGGCAACGCTGAGGCCGAAGCACGATTCAAAGAGATCAGTCAGGCCTACGAGATTCTCTCGGATCCTGACCGGCGAACCCACTACGACCGCTTTGGTTCGGATGTCAACGGGTCGGGCGACTTCAACAGTGTTCAGGACCTCTTCGATATGTTCTTCCAGGGATTCGGTGGATTTGGTGGCGGTGGTCATCGACCCGGCCCTCAACCGGGCCCCGACGCACAGGTATCCCTTCGGATCTCACTGCACGACGCCGCATTCGGTGCGCGCCATGAGGT
>CAXBRG010000067.1:0-6765 GCA_963977995.1 uncultured bacterium
GCCGTAGACGCAGGCAATCTCGTTGCGCACATCCACGTCAAGTTGATACATGATCGCTCGATGAAACCCTTCACCGTCAAAGTTGTCGCCTTGCAGCTCGCTGCCCACGCGCCGAATACTGTTGACCGCCCCCACTCGCACCGCTCGAGGCGAAGGAGAGCAGTGTGACAGCATCACTTCTTTCATGGGCGTAGTGATTGAGATGCCATTGAGACTCAATGCATGAGCAATAGCTACATGGTCGTCCGGAGTGACCTCGAACGCTGCACTCGTACCCTCCACATCAAGGTACGCAAAGGCGGCCTCGTGCAAACGCGGACTTAATGAATGGGAAACTGGCGAACCGATCACGCCACTGCGAAACATCACAGCCCTCTCGAACGGGCAAGTTCGATGTTGCGGACGTGCTCGGCATAGGTTTCCGCAAACGCCTCAGTACCCGCCTGGTCCACGACCACAAAATAGAGCCACTTCCCCTCGGGAGGGTTCTTCATTGCCTGTAGTGCCGCTGCACCAATCTGGCAGATGGGCGTGGGGGTCAAACCTGGATGCAAGTACGTGTTGTAGGGCGTTGGGATGCGCAGCATTGCGGGGGTCACCTTGACGCCATCTTGGTCTAAGTAATAGAGGACCGTCGCGTCCATCTGAAGGCCACCGCCACGGGCCAAACGATTCAAGATGACTCGTCCCACCTTCGGCATGTTCTTCGGGTAGTAGCCCTCTTTCTCGACTATCGATGCAGCGGTGAGAAATTGATAGAACGTCAGACCGTGGACCGAATCCTCCGGACGAAGTCCCACGGCACGAAGTTGCTCAAGGAAACGGGTACGCATCGTTGCCAGAAGATCTCTTGGCTTCTCTTCGCTGCTAATCACATACGCCCCTACTCCCAAGAGACCTTCGGAGTTGGGAGCCGTGAAACGAGGAACCGGTTCACCGAGAGCAACGGACCTCCAAGCGTTGGCGAAGTCTTCTCCCTTGACCGTCGCGATCTGCCGTGAAATCTGACGAATTGTTGCTCCTGCGAAGACGGTGACGACGTTCGCATTTGGAGGCCGGGACAGTATCTGACGTATTGCGCCGTGAGACGCATGCTCGGGGATGAGGTAGTAGCCGTCCCGGATGACCGGCGCTCCAAAGACGAGCGAATCAATCCGAAAGGCCAGTGCGCTTCCCAACACACCCCGTTTCTCCAGATCGCGAGCAACCTGTGACACCGACTCCCCGGGAACGACACGAATTGCGATGGGCACGCCCGGCGATGTCAAGGGGTGCGCACTGAGGCTGAACCAACCACCCAGCAGGAGCGTGCCGACAATCACCGCACGAATTGCCCACCTAACGATGTGCATCGAGCCAGCCTTGTAGCAGAACTGTCGCTGCTGCTGAATCAATCGTTGAACGTTGCTGCCGTTGGCTCTGTCCGGCAGCACTGAGCTGGCGAGATGCCGATACTGTCGTGAGACGCTCATCGATCCACAGCACTTCACGATCCGGGAAATGGCGAACAACTTCATCAAAGAACGCGCGGGCTCGCGCAGTACTCGCCGTTTCGGTTCCATTCAGGCCGAGGGGGCGCCCTACGAGAACTCTCTCAAATCCCTCTTCTTCGGCGAGCGTTTCTAGATCCCGACACCAGTTCTCATTCGCGTCAAGTGAGGGCCGTGGAAATGCGATAGTGCCGGAAGTATCTGAAATCGACACTCCAATGCGCCTCTCGCCTGGATCAAGGGCGACAGTTCGGCCCACGCGACTAACCCAGCAACTCGGTCGCCCGATGCAGCGCCGTATCGACGCCTGCCGGATTCTTTCCTCCGGCCGTTGCCAATTCTGACGAGCCGCCACCGCCGCCGCCAATCAGGGTGCCGAGCTCTTTCACCATGACCTTTGCGTCGGGGCTTCCGGAAGTGGCCACCACCAACGACACCTTCTGTTCATGAGTGACACCGGCCAGCACGACCTGGATTCCTCCACGGGATCGGATGGTTTGTGCCACCGTTCGCAAATCATCGACGTCGTAGCCGTCGACGCGGGCCACGAGTACGCCTTGCTGGACCGTACTAGCCAAATCATTGGCGAGGGCCATCAGTCCCGCTTGACGGAGGGATGCCAATGCCTTTTCGGTGTCTTTCTGCCGTTCCAGCACGCGATCGAGCGCTGGCAGGACTTCGTCAACACTGACCTTCAGGGTCCCAGCCACAGCCGACAAGACGGCCTCGATCTCACGACTACGGCGCACTGAAGTGTTGCCTGACACCGCCTCGATTCGCCGAGTCCCTGATCCAATTGAGGCTTCGGATACCACTTGAATCTGTCCGATATCGCCGAGACGCTGAACGTGGGTTCCACCGCAAAACTCGAGCGAATGAGCCCCCGCGCGCACGACGCGAACTCGATCGCCATATTTATCCCCAAAGAACGCCACAGCTCCCATCTTCTCAGCCTCTTGCTTCGTGGCATCAATCGTCTCGACATCAGCGTTCTGCAAGACGTCAGAGTTGACCATCTCCACAATGGCGTTGAACTCCTCGGCCGCCACGCCTTGCGTATGAGCGAAGTCAAACCTCAGGCGATCAGGAGCAACCAGAGATCCCTGTTGGCGGACATGGTCCCCAAGAACAGCTCGAAGAGCGGCGTGAAGCAGATGGGTGGCGGTGTGATTACGGCGGACCGCTTCTCGACGCTCGGCTTCAATCGTCGCTACCGCGGTTTGGCCGGGGAGGACGTGGCCGGTGAGTTCACCCCGGTGTGATACGAGGCCGCCGGCGACACTTTGTGTGTCGGTGACAACGAGTCGTCCGCTCTCGGTCACAATTACTCCCGTGTCACCAACCTGCCCACCGGACTCGGCGTAGAAGGGGGTGGAGTCAAGGAAAACCTCGGTTCGACCATCATCGAGCTCCAAAACCCCCACCACCGACGTCTCGAGAGAGTATCGAGACATGTCGCGACCAAGGAATGTTGTCGGCCCCGTTGCATCGAACAGGGCACGGTGAGCGGTCTCGTCGCCAATGGTCTTTACTTTCGCCGCCGACCGGGCGCGATCACGTTGCTGAGCCATCTCTTCGTCGAATCCGGCGCGATCGACGGCGAGGCCGTGTTCTTCTAAAACCTCTGCGGTCAGTTCGATCGGGAAACCGTGAGTGTCGTGCAGTCGAAAGGCCGTGGTTCCGGGGAAAATTGTCGCTCCCTTGCCTTTCACCTCGGTCACCTCGTCGTTCAGTAGAGCCATACCAGCTCGCAGTGTGCGCGAGAACGTCTCTTCCTCTCGCCGCAGGACCGCGGCAATGATGTCTCGATCGCTCACGAGAACGGGATACGCATCGCCCATCTTTTCGATGGTCGCGTCGAGCAAGACGTCAGCAAGAGAGCTATTCGACCCCTCGCGGCGTGCCGCCAGAATCGCCCGGCGAATTATGCGGCGCAGAACATAGCCACGGCCTTCGTTACCTGGCAGCACACCATCGGAAACCAACATGGACATCGCTCGGCCATGTTCCGCAATGCGACGAATGGCAATATCAGTCGTCGCCGACGTTCCATAGCTCTTTCCGATGATCTGTTGCGCCGCCTCCATCAGCGGAGCAAAGAGATCGGTCGTGAAAATCGAGGTGGCGTTGTTTTGCAGCAGAAGGACCCGCTCGAAGCCGGCACCAGTATCGATGTTCTTACGAGGCAGGTCACTCAGCACACCATCACTGCCACGATTATTTTGCATGAAGACCAGGTTCCAAAACTCGACGAACCGATCGCCATCGCCATGCGCGGGCCCACCATCGGCCCCGTACTCCGATCCCTTGTCAAAGTAGATCTCCGAGCATGGTCCACAGGGTCCGGTGTCACCCATCGCCCAGAAGTTGTCCTCGTCGAGGCGTTGAATACGCTCGGGGCGAATACCGGCAACGTCACGCCAGATATCCGCCGCGTCGGTATCCGATACGTGCACGGTAATCCAGAGGCGTTCCGGATCAAATCCGAATCCCTCGGTAATCAACCCCCACGCAAATTTGATGGCGTCCTCTTTGAAATAGTCACCGAAACTGAAGTTTCCCAGCATCTCAAAAAACGTGAGGTGTCGAGCCGTGGTACCGATGATGTCAATATCGGGTGCTCGAAAGCACTTCTGGACTGACACTGCGCGAGAGAAGGGCGGTGACTCATCACCGGCGAAGTACGGCTTGAACGGCACCATACCGGCAATTGTGAAGAGCAGGCTCGGATCGTGAGGAATCAGGCTTGCTGACGGCACCACCGTGTGACCCCGTTCGGCAAAATATTCCAAGAATCGGGTACGTAATTCGGCGGCCTCCACGTGGTTATTCTACCGGCGGACCATCCCGTTGCTCTTGACGCTCGCGCCATCGGAGAGATTTGGCGGGCTCGCTGCCGTGTTCCGATGGCTGGTAGTAGCCACCCTCCACGCCGTCGGGCAAGTATTGCTGGTCGACCCACCCCTCGGGAAAGTCGTGGGGATACAGGTACTCTCGACCGTGGCCCAGTTCGCTCGCACTGGCGTAGTGACTATCACGTAACGCGAGTGGAACACTGGTACTCACCGCCCCTCGCACTGCTTCCGTAGCGTGCGCCAGCGCTCGGGTCACGCTGTTGCTCTTCGGCATGAGCGCAAGTTCGATCGTGGCATGGGCCAGAATCAAGCGCGCTTCGGGAAGTCCGACGAACTCAACAGCGCGGTGGGCGGCCTCAGCTACTAAGAGACCGTTCGATTGAGCGAGACCCACATCCTCACTCGCCAGGATGACGAGTCGCCGAGCGACATATCGTGCTGATTCGCCAGCCTCCAGCAGCGCCACCATCCAAAAGAGCGCGGCGTCGGGATCACTCCCCCGTACAGACTTAATAAAGGCCGACGTCTGGTCGTAGTGAGTGTCAGCATTCTGATGCATGAGTCGCCCGTCGCGCGCTTGCGTCATTGTTTCGAGATCGACGACTTTGTCCTGCCCTGACAACAGAATTGCTAGGTCGAGTGTGGTGAGCGCGGCGCGTCCGTCTCCGTCGACGCTGGCGATCAGGGCGTCCCGAGCCTCTGCGGTGAGAGTCGCGTTCCGCGCCTCGAGACCCCGATCCAGCAAGGCGCTCAAACTGTCACGGCTGTGGGGCTGCAGACGCCACAGGCTCGTCCGACTCATCAACGCAGCGTTTACTTCAAAGTAGGGATTCTCGGTTGTGGCACCAATGAGAACAATCTCGCCGCTTTCGGTCACCGGCAGCAGTAAGTCTTGTTGCGCTTTGTTGAATCTGTGAACCTCGTCAATAAAGAGGCACGTTCGCACGCCATTCATCGAGAGCCTCTCGCGCGCCATTGCAATGACTTCGCGGACATCCTTTACGCCACTCGAAACTGCGGAGAGAGTCGCAAAGTCAAATCCGGATGCCTCGGCGAGCAGTCGAGCGAGTGTGGTCTTGCCGGTCCCGGCGGGTCCCCACAGAATCATCGAACGCAGCTCACCCGATGACGCCATGAGGCGTAGTGGTCGGCCGGGACCAACGAGGTGCTCTTGTCCCACGACGTCATCAAGCGTGCGGGGTCGGAGGAGGTCCGCCAGCGGCGCTACCTTCGCCAACTGCGAACTCAAGTTGTCATCGAAAAGTGACGTCACTACACCTTGGGGTTGACACGGATTCGTAAGTCCCGAATCTGTCGTTCCGTAATGGCCTTCGGCGCGCCAGTCATGAGGTCCGACCCCGATTGGGTCTTCGGAAAGGCGATGACCTCACGAATGTTTTCTTCTCCCGCAAAGATTGCTACGAGGCGGTCAATGCCAAAAGCGAATCCGGCGTGCGGCGGAGCACCGTAGCGAAACGCCCCCATCAAGAAACCAAATCGACTCTCGGCCTCTTCATCGGAAATTCCGAGTGACTGGAATACTTTCGCCTGAATGTCGGCTCGGTGGATACGCACCGAGCCGCTACCGAGCTCCCATCCGTTGAGCACGAGGTCGTACGCTTGCGAGCGGACCGCCAGCGGGTCCGTATCCATCAGCTCGAGATCGTCAACGTGGGGCATCGTGAAAGGGTGATGTGCGGGAACAGGGTTACCGTCCTCATCGAGCCCTTCGTACATCGGGAATTCAGTAACCCATACATAACGATGGGGTCCCTGCGACACGGGCGGTGAGCCGATGTCAACGCGGAGGGAACCGAGCACCTTGCACGCTTGGACGTACTCATCGGCGACGACCAGTATCAGGTCTCCAGCACGAGCCCCGTCAACGGTTCGGATAGCGGCCCTTTCAACGTCGGAGAGGAAACGATCCAACGGAGAGTCGAGTCCGTCTTCTGTAACTCGGAACCAGGCCAGCCCCTTTGCGCCGAGTTCTTTGGCCCGCTCGGTCAGTTGATCGAGACGCGAACGGGAGTACTCCGCACCGTTCGGCACGCGGAGCGCTTTGACCGTGGGGGCCGCAAATGCCTTGACCTCACTGGCTTCAAAGACGTCAGAGAGGTCCTGCAACGTCATACCAAAACGCAAGTCAGGCTTATCGACGCCGTAGCGGTCGAGAGCCTCGGCCCAGGTCATGGTGTCGATGGTCGTCGGACGTTCACCCGTGGCCGCTTCGGCCGCGTCCAGAACCGCCTGAGATACGAACTCCATGATGTCGAGTTGAGTCACGAATGACGCCTCGAGATCCAGTTGCGTGAATTCGAACTGCCGATCCCCTTGCTATAAAATATTTAGAATGGGGAGCAGGTCCCCGTGCCTCTCAAAATTTAGTACTGGGAGCCAAATGCCATGCGTTAATGCGC
>CAXBRG010000068.1:0-6737 GCA_963977995.1 uncultured bacterium
CGGGAAAGAGAGCGCGCAAAACAGCGGCCTCCGTCGTACGACTAGATCACCCCACAGTTCTCGTCGCTGCCGGCGAGACCGCAACGGTGGCCGCTGTTTTGCGCGCTCTCTTTCCCGCCTGATTTCGACCACTACTAGCCTGACGTCATGGCTTTTCCTGACGAGCGACCTCGCCGCTTGCGGCGCACCTCCGCCCTCCGTCGTTTGGTCGCCGAGACAACGTTGACGCCCGACGACCTCGTCGCCCCACTCTTTGTGGCCGAAGGTCGGCGTGAGCCGCAGCCCATCACTTCGCTGCCGGGTCATTTCCAGCACACCGTTGATTCGCTTCGTCGTGAAGTGCGTGAACTCGTCGCCCGCGAGGTTCGTAGTGTGATTCTCTTTGGCGTTCCCGCCACGAAGGACGAATTGGGCTCTGGCGCCTATGACGACAACGGCATCGTCCAAGTCGCCCTGCGTGCACTCCGTGACGAATTTGGTGACGACATCGTCCTCATGGCCGATCTCTGCCTCGACGAATACACGTCACATGGCCACTGTGGTGTGGTGACGGCCGACGGGTACGTTGACAACGACGCGACCCTGGAGCTGTATGAACGGGCCGCGATTGCCCAGGCCACGGCGGGGGCGCACGTCACGGCACCGTCCGGCATGATGGACGGCCAGGTCGGTGCGATTCGTCGCGGTCTTGATGGTGCGGGACACCACGAGACCATCATTTTGGCCTACGCGGCGAAGTATGCGAGTGCGCTGTACGGACCATTCCGCGAGGCGGTCGGTGTCGAGATTGCGGGTGGTGGCGATCGTAAGACGTACCAACAGGACCCCGCCAATCGTCGAGAGGCACTTCGCGAAGCACGATCTGATGTCGAGCAAGGGGCGGACATCATCATGGTGAAACCAGCGATGACGTATCTCGATGTCGTGTCCGATCTCCGCCGTGAACTTGACGTTCCTCTCTGTGCCTACCACGTGAGCGGTGAGTACGCGATGGTGCACGCTGCCGCGGCAAACGGCTGGATTGATGGTCCCGCAGTGGCGCGAGAGCAACTTCTCGCCGTACGTCGAGCTGGAGCAGATTTCGTTCTCACGTATTTCGCCAAGGATTTGGCCGAGACTCTTTCATGACGACCAATCGCGAGTGGTTTGAGCGGGCACAACGGGTCATTCCGGGCGGTGTCGATTCTCCCGTTCGGAGTTTTCGTTCCGTCGGAGGTACTCCCTACACCGTGGTCTCGGGTTCGGGCTCCCGCGTTGTCGATGTTGAGGGTCGCGACTACATCGACTACGTACAAAGTTACGGTGCCTCTCTCCTCGGCCACGCGGCGAGTGATGTCATTGAAGCGATTCGTGACCAAGCAGCACTCGGTACGACGTTCGGGGCACCAACTCCTGGCGAAGTTCTTCTCGCCGAAATGATGGTCGATCGTGTCGCGGGCATGGATCTTGTTCGACTCGTGTCGTCGGGCACCGAAGCGGTGATGAGTGCGGTCCGAGTAGCACGGGGTGCCACCGGGCGAAATCGCATTGTGAAATTTGATGGCTGCTATCACGGACACTCCGATGCGCTTCTTGTGGCCGGAGGTTCCGGAGTGGCCCAACTCGGTCTCCCCGACTCGGCCGGTGTGACCAGCGGGGCCGTGGGCGACACCATCGTGGCTCCTTACAACGTGGTGCCCACCCTGGACGATTCGATTGCCGCGGTGCTCGTCGAGCCAGTGGCGGCGAACATGAATTTGGTCGCTCCGTTACCAGGGTTTCTTGAGGGACTTCGCCGGGAGTGCGATCGAGTCGGCGCCCTTTTGATTTTTGATGAAGTGATTACGGGTTTCCGTCTCGCTCGAGGTGGGGCCGAAGAGTATTTCGGTGTGACGCCCGATCTGTGGTGTTTCGGCAAGGTCATTGGGGGAGGACTCCCCGTCGGAGCGTTCGGTGGTTCAACGCGCGTGATGTCGTACTTGGCTCCGCTGGGCCCGGTCTATCAAGCTGGGACACTGTCCGGCAACCCCCTCGCCACAGCGGCCGGGCGAACCGTCCTGTCGCAACTGACGTCCGAGTCGTATCGCGAACTCTCTCGTCGTGTTGCCGATTTCGCTCGTGAACTGGGCCAGGCAATTACCGCGAGTGGCCTGTCGTGCGCAACGCCCACCGTGGGACCTCTGATGGGGCTCTATCTCTCTCGGGAGCCGTTCGTGACGCCAACCAATTTTGACGAGGCCCGCAGTCTCTGCAGCAACGGTCTCTACCCCGTCTTTTTTCACGAAATGCTCGAACGGGGCATCGCTCTGGCGCCCGGCGCCTATGAAATTCTCTTCGTCTCGCTGGCTCACTCAGTTGACGATCTCGCCGCGACCGTTCGCGCCGCGGCCGACGCTGCTCGCGCCACAATCGCTTCGTGACCTCGCCACTCACCATTTGGCGGATTGAATCTGCGTCACTCGCACCCGCGTTGCGTGATGACGAAGTCACCGTGAGTTACGACGACCGAGGCATTTCGCTGGTTACTCACACCGACCCCTCAGCTTTGATTGTGCCGTGGCGTGGTTGCCAGCTCCGACTGACGCGTCGTAGCACGACGTGGGAGTTGCGGATGCGTGATACCCCGTGGGGCACCCTCACGCTGGTGGCCTTTCGGCCGCAGATATCAGACGAGTTCATCGAGGACCTGGAGTCGCGAGGAGTGGTCTGGGTGCGATGGCGTTGGACGAAGGTGTCCACCCTGGCCGTCGTTCTTCTCGGACTCACCTTGACTGCCATCACCCTCTACGCCGAAGCCCAAAGTCCGCTTACCCGCATCGCGAAAGTCGTGCCGGGGCCGAATGATTTTGGATTTAACGTCATCTATTCCCCCGAGTCACCACCTTTTGCTGCGCCAAAAGAAGGTACGGGATTCGCCTTTATGCCTCGCTCGAATCAGCCTGATATCGCTCGGTACGTGACGCCATCTCGCTGGCGACGCCTGCGACGCGCCTACGTGGCGTGCGCCGGAACGTCACTGCAACACGACGCGCTCTGGGGGACCGATCGCGTGACGCCGGAGGCGCAGATCACTACTCCGACGTATCTATCGGTGACCAATCCTGAGTTTCGAGTTGCGGTGACGGCCACGTGGAGTCGCGACACCAACGACATGCGGGCCATGCAGCATCAACTTGATTCGCGCCGGGTTGTTCCGTGCATGACGAGTACGTTGGCGAAGTTTGCGACAGGTGGCGCCATTGGGAAAATTTCACCGGCCCGACCGGTGACGGTTCAGAGCGGGTCGACGTCACACGTAATTGCGGCCGTTGCGAATACTCGTCGTGACGGCACACCACTCCAGCTCTTTACGGCCGTGGTGACCTCGGATCACGTCACGGCAACGCTCGTGGTTCTTTCGCCGCGCGGGGCCGACGGCGAGTCGCGATTTAGGTCGGTGGTGTCGTTTTTGGCCCAGTCGGTTGCCGGACAGCGTCTCGCTGCCGTCTAGCCCTGAGCGAACTTCACGACTAGCTCGGTCGCGATTCCAATCGACAGTCCGCTGACCACGCCGTAGTGGAGGAGATTCCCAGCCGCTTGACGTTGGGCCACGGCATAGAGCTGTGCGATGACGTAGATGATGGATCCGGCGGCGAGAGCGTAGAACGCCACGGTCACTGTTTCGTTATTCCACGACCAACCCACGACCGATCCCAGAGTCGTCGGCCCACCTCCGATGAGAGCCATGCTGGCGAGCAGGCCCCAACTCACCTTTTTTCCGGTCGACGCGAGTGGCCCAATGATGCCAAAACCCTCCGTGGCATTATGCAGGGCAAAGCCGATGACCAAAACGGTGGTCAGCGAACTCGTCGCCCTGTGGGCCGATGATCCAATGGCGAGACCCTCGCCGAAGTTGTGCAGACCCATGCCGATGGCGATGAGCACACTCATCCGTGTCATCAGGCTGAATTCGTCGTCGCTGTTGCCCGCCTGAGCCCGTCGCTTCTTGCTCCACGTGTCGTATGCCACGAGGCCCAAGATTCCGACCCCGAGACCACCAAGCAGCAGAAGCGTGCGAGTGATACCTACCACGCTGTGTGCCTCCACGGCGTGCTCCGCCGGCTCGAGGCCACTGACCAGAATTTCGGCCGTGAGGAAGAGCAAGATGCCAATGGCGACCGCGTTCATAAAGGTTCGCGTCGCCGTGGAAAGTCGGTGGAGGCGACCGGCCAAGAGTCCCAACACAATGGTTGAACCGGCAATGAAACCCAAGAGGATTGTCTGTTGCAGGGTCATAGGCAGTCTCCTTGCTTAGTCCGCGAGAATTTTGACGAGGGCTTGTTCGGGGATGAGGTCGACAAGTTTTGAGAGTGCGGAGTAGCCCACTTCGGCAGGGCCTCGCCGGTCGTTGCTCATGAGGTTGGCCATGACTTTGAGCAACTCCCGCATCAGTGGTTGAACACGAAGCCCTACCTTGACACACAAGCTCAAAATTTCCGGTTCGGAGATAATCCGGACGAACATGCGTGCGACTTTGTAGTACTCGCCGTAGGCGTCATCGAGTTGTTGGTCGTAGTTTCGGAGGAGGGTGAGGTCATCAGCCGCGAGGGCGTGTCCAATCACACTGGCGGCAAGTCGACCCGTCTCGTACCCGTACGCAATACCTTCGCCATTAAAAGGATTGATTGTTCCCGCGGCGTCGCCCACCGCGAGGGTGTTCGGCCCAACGCGCGGACCGAGAGCGAGGCCCATCGGAAGTCGACCGCCAGTGGCCGGCACGCAGCTCGTTTCGTCGTTAAAACCCCACGCCTCAGCAGTCTGTGCCACGAAGTATTCCTGCAATTTGGTCGTGTTCACACCCTTCCACGATCGATCCGTGGAGAGGAGACCGACACCGACATTGACTCGTCCGTCACCCAAGGGGAATATCCAGCCGTATCCCGGAACGACATCACCCTCGGGCGAGCGAATATCGAGGTGCGATTCGATCCAGTCTTCAGCGTGACGCTCGCTGGTGTAGTAGCCGCGCAGTGCGAGGCCCATGGGCCACTCTTTTCGTCGAGCGACGCCAAGCTCACGACCAATACGCGAATTCTGCCCGTCCGCCACGATCACGACTCGACTCACGATGTCGTGAGTTTCGCCCGTGACTTTGTCCTTGACCACCACGCCGGCACAGCCACGAAGGCCTTCGCCGCGAGGGTCACTCGGCTGAAGCAGATCAACAGCCTCCGCACCGTTCAGCAACGTCGCACCGGCGGATTGAGCGTGCTCGGCAACGAGTCCATCGAGTGCAAAGCGAGTGATGGAGTAGCCGTAATTGGGGAAAGTGGGGTGCTCCGGCCAGGCCATTTCTACTTTGGCGCCAAACCCGAACGAGCGGAGTCCGTGGTACTTGTGGCCGTGAGCGGCGACCTGCGACTCCAGGCCCATCTGCTGCAGTTGATAGACCGAGCGAGGTGTGAGGCCGTCTCCACAGGTCTTTTCACGAGGAAAGACCTTCTTCTCGACGAGGCAGACGTCCCAGCCAGCCGCGGCGAGCCAATACGCCGCGGCGCTACCGGAGGGGCCACCACCAACAATGGTGACGTCAAAGATGTGTGATGAGTCGGGGTAGTGCGTGGGGGGCACGACGCCACCTTACAAGTACTGCCAAATTTTCATGTCTGGGGTAGGGGAATTCCGAACGCCGAAGGAGCGCCCCATGTCTGGTAGAACTAATGGCTGATGGACCAGTACCTCCCCATACTGGGACTCCTCATTCTGGGTGCTGTATTTGCTTCAGGGTCGTTCGTGGCGTCAGCACTGCTGGCCCCACGGAAGCGACCCAGTGACGCAAAACTTGCGCCGTACGAATGTGGAATCGTCCCAGAAATAGAGCCACCGGCGCGATTCCCCGTGCGCTTCTACTTGGTCGCCATGATTTTCGTCATTTTCGACATCGAAGTCGTTTTCATGTATCCCTTCGCTGTGGTCTTCCGTCAACTCGGATCGTTCGGGCTCGTCGAAGTTCTTCTGTTTTCTGTGGTGGTATTCGCGTCACTCCTGTTTCTCGTCAGCGAAGGTGCCCTCTCGTGGGGCCCCGTGAAGCGATTGACGAAGGGTGCACCCAGTCGTGATTCAGACTCCACCATCAGCCGTATTGGTACGAGGGCGGCGTAGTCGTGGCGCTCGAAGACCTTCAGCACAACTTCATCACCGGACGCTTAGAAGATGTGGTGCGCTGGGCGCGCCGAGCGTCGTTGTGGCCCGCGTCGTTCGGTCTGGCGTGCTGTGCAATTGAGATGATGGCGGCCGGCGCGGCTGATTTCGACCTTGCTCGCTTTGGCATGGAAGTGTTTCGCAACTCGCCACGCCAAGCGGACCTCATGATTGTCGCGGGCCGCGTGAGTCAAAAGATGGCCCCCGTGCTCCGCCAGGTGTACGACCAGATGATGGAGCCCAAGTGGGTCATTTCGATGGGAGTGTGCGCATCGTCGGGTGGCATGTTTAACAACTACGCCATCGTGCAGGGCGTTGACCAGATTGTCCCGGTCGACGTGTACGCCCCCGGATGTCCGCCGAGCCCCGAAACATTGATGCACGCGATTTTGACTCTGCACGAGAAGATTCGCACCGGAGAAATTATGCAGCGTCGTCACGACGGTCAGCCGGGACTGATGGTGGCGAACGACGAACGGTGGACACCCGAAGTACCGGTATCGGTGCGGTTAGGCACACCACGGTGATCTCGCTGCCGACCGACCTTCCCCAGGGTGTCGTGGTGACCGACGCTTTGA